>CAZQLG010000216.1:0-5412 GCA_964594105.1 uncultured Desulfococcus sp.
GGAAACCTCAATTTTAATTGTCGCTGAACCTCAATATATATTGTCGCTGATCACTGCTACACAAAGCGACTACATAGAGTTAATAGAGGTTTGGGAGTCATCGGTACGTGCCACTCATGATTTTTTAGACGAAGAGCATATTACATCGTAAACGATCAAGGAACCCCATCTTCACAAGCGGTGTAAATTTTGTCATGGTATGAGTCAACTTAATTTAAATTCTGTTTGTATTTTAGCGGTATGAATTTTTTCTTAAATACAATTTTGAGGCTATATAAAATGCTACTAACGTTTCAAGTAAAGCCAGAGGTAAGCCTGACATTCGTTTCTTTCTAATTTTTATCAGTTATCGATGACAGGTCATACTGTTTTATAAAGGCAGCATAATGGGATGCGGATTCTTCCGGACGTTCCATCATGGGGACATGGCCACAATCTTTTAAAATAACAACCTTTTCGACATGGGGTAAAAAGCATTTGAAGCTTTCAACACACGAAACGTCAAGAATTCTATCTTTGTCCCCCCAGATCACAAAGGTCGGCATGGACAGGGTGCCCATCATCTCATGGTATACTTCCTGACTCGTATAATAATCACTCTGTATGCCATCACCAACGATCTTCATGTTTATACTGTTACGTTTAATGTATTTTCGTGATGCTACTGAAAGTATCGGCCAGGGCATAAAGGGAGGATCGTAAAAAGCAAAGCCTATCAGCCTGTCGTAATCACTTCTCGTTTTCACGTCAAAAAAGTTCTGTCCATTTATAAATGCCTGCTGAAACTCGCTTTGCGTAGGAGCCCAGAGGTAGGCTGCATCAAACAGCCCTAAAGTTATAACCTTATCCGGATGTTCTGAAGCATAAATTTCAGAGATAAGACCTCCGAGAGAATTCCCTGCGATATGACACCGTTTAATGCCCAGTTCATCTAATACCCTGGCAAGCCCACAGCTTAAAGATGCTGGGTCATAAAATTTATCCATATCCTGAGCATTATCTCCATGGCCCGGTAAATCGATAGCCAATACACGGTAACCTTTTGGGATATACCTTACAAAATCAAGCCAGTTATCTTTTTCAGCGGTAAGCCCGTGGAGAAGTACGATTGTTTCTCCGTCTCCTTCACGGTCTAAGTAAGCAAACTGTTCTCCATCAACCTGTATCGTTTTAAATTCCAGGTCAGCTCTGCTTCTTTGAATGTTTATCGCATAATCATAGATACTTTGCTGTGTAGATGCGCATCCGGTAATAAGCATCAAAAGTAAAGTCATAATCAAAAATATTGAGTGTTTTTTCATCTGTTTCTTTATCCTCATTGATTTCAAGTTTTTTAACTTAAGATTTATAACGCCGGGCTAATCTGCTGTGCCAACACCTTCCGTCTCTACGGTCAGGTTAAGCGACTTGTCTGCTGTCTTTTATGTTTACGCATTTTCCTCAAGAGCGGGGCTGGTTCCGTAAACCAATTTGTTTTTTCTTCTGAATGGCCAGTGATTCGTTTGCCCATTCTATCAATTCTTCCGGGCTCTCCAAGATGTCTGGGGGAATCTCAAAAAATGACAGCATTGTTGGTCTATTTGGGAACGGCTTAAACGGTAATGAACCTGCCGCTAAAAAATTTTCTCTGTTTGTTTCATCAACCTTCAAGTATGCAACATCGTCAGAGACAAGACCAAACATCTTACCGTCACGAAATAGTCCGGCACCACCAAACATTCTTCTTGCAGTGACTTCGTCCCACGCCGAGAGTTGATCAAGAACATATTCAAGGAAGTCGTTTGATACAGCCATATGATATTCTTCTATGATATTTATCTTAAGTTTCCAACGTCTGTAAGTCAACGGCACGGCATATCGCGTACCCTGGATTTGCACAGCATCATGGTATCATTCTGGAATCAAAACGATCAGTTTTTCCTGATCCTTTTCCACGGAATAAATCTTGATTGGGTGACGGGCCGGTCCACAAATTTTATCTCCACCAGAATCAAATGTTGACTTATTGACACTGCAACACTGTACAGTGTTTGATCCTGGTACAGGGTCCAGGCGACGATGTCCTATATGTGTACACCGATTGTGGTACGCACGATACTCTCCATCTTTTCCGCAAACAACAAGTACCCGCTTCGGAAGGTTTTTGCCTTCACACCGTATTGCGCCGCCAGGGGTTTTGAGCTCCAATGCCATACCCAGATCAATAGTCAACTTCCCTTCTGCATAATTCCAGCAGTCATCCAATTCAGGTTTTTGGGTCTCTGAAATCCCAAATAATCTTTGGATAAAACTTCTTTTCACAGATTTTACAGCCATCTCTTCTTCCCTTCATCTTTTTTATTTATCGTTATCTATTTTTCCGTAAATACAATTTTGAGGCGATATAAGACGCGACTATCGTTTCAAGTAACGCCAGAGGCAAGACCACAAGCAAAGTACTCCAATTTGCAAGGTGCATATTTGCCGAACCAACCCAGAACAGCACAAAGAAAAAACACCAGGACATAAAACCACTGATTACAATAGACTTGCTGTTATTACCGAAAACCTGGGCGCACAACCAAAAAAGAAAAACATATAAAGCCACAAGCAACGTGTCAAAAAAAGTCCAGACGGCAATTATTTGCAAATTCCAGATTTCACCCATGTTGGGAATAGAAGGAAAATATTCCTGCATTTGTGGTCTTACATAAGCAAAATATCTGATCAACTCGGAAATATTTACCCATATACTGGTAAGTAATGTGATTATTATAAAATCTTTAATTAAACTTTTTGTTCATTTTGTTGATCTTCCTATTAATATATTAAATAGCGCAATTTCAGGTCCCAGGAGAGAAGCATTGAAGCCTGTTGCTATGGTGACATGATTGGGTGAGGACCGAATTGATTCCTTTTAATTTGCTGGCCTGTTTCTGCGTAATACGCTAAACCTTTCTGAACATGATAAAGGTATGGAATAAAAACAGGTTTCATTTTAAATTTAAGCAAAGCCCGGCGGATAGGGAAAGGAAACTTCTTAATAAAGTTAGCATGTATCGTGACTCTAAGCTTGCATCTGTGGCTATCAATTGGAGTTATTCGAAAAATAACCGTAATTTCATGTTTCCCGTCCTCGGTAACCTTTAAATCAAAACCAGTGCCCTTGATCCACTTAAGAACCTCCCTGTCATATTCAAGGCCACTGTAATACATCACGTGATCTTTTGAACCGACACCATTCCAACTCACAGCAGTATGTTTCTTCATGAATGGGTGAAACAGCGTGAGACCACCTGGAAACGCAAGGATATCCCAGATTTTTTTAGCAGAAACCTCAATAGCTCTTTCCGCAAAAATACTTTCATCGTACTTAAACATTGTTTATTGCTCTCCTGAACAAGACCCGGCCTTTATTTTGAAAAAATGGGATGAGATCCGAATTGATTCCGCTTTGTCTTCTCACCAGTTTCTGCGTAATACGCAAAACCTTCCAGAATTTGAAATAGGTATTGGCTGAATACGGGTTTCATTTTGAATTTAAGCAAAGCCCAGCGGATAGGGAAAGGCAGCTTCTTGATAAAATCAGCTCGACAAGTGATTCTAAGCTTACATCTTTGATCATTAATTGGGATTATTCGCCAAATAGCCGCACTTTCACGTTTACCATTCTCTGTAACTTTTAGATCATAGCCAGTACCCTCTATCCATATGACAACCTCTCTATCAAATTCAAAACCACTGTAATAAGTTAAGTGATCCTTTGAACCAACACCGTTCCAGCTCTCAGCAGTATGCTTTTCCATGAATGGATGCCACCGAGTGAGACCACCTGGCAAAGCAATTATATCCCAGGCCTTTTCAGCGGAAACTGCAATTTCCTTTTCAACAAAAAAACTTTCTTCGTAATTAAACATTAATGATCAACTCTCCTTTTGGTTGCTACGCTTCGTCCTCAATAATCGGGGCTTGTCCGTAAACAAATTTGCCTTTGAAATATTTTTTCTGAATCATAGCAGCTTCAGCGGCCCATGCTTCCAGGCCATTTAACTTGATTCGGCTTAAATTATATACCTTGGTATTATGTGGCGCACTTGCTGCATTCTCAACGACCGGCATCAGGTTTTCACAGGGGAACTCATTGCATTCAGAGCAGTTATGCAGACCCTTGTCTGCTACACAGTTTTTAGTCGGGCATCCTTTGTTGTCTGTTAATGCATTACCAAAAGAACAGCTTTTTTCACTTCTGCACCCGCCACAGAACATATCCTTAGCCTCTATTCCTATCCTCTCAGCGACCTGTTGAGCCAGCTCATCAGTAATATTGTCTTTATAATAGGCACAGGCCCAACAGGCCAGTCCGCACGGTGCAGTCATTTTTTTTATATCCATTGGTTTTTTCCTTCTCATTTTATTTATTTCGAAAGTTGACAATTGTCATGCTAAGTTACTTAAATAATGCATTTATAAGCGCCTATCTTATCAGCCGGTATACTTGGACATCAAAAAAACATCTTACTGGTAAGAAAGTTATTTATTTTAAAAAAGGGCCTGCAATTTAGCAGGCCGAATACTTAACCCTTAAAAAACCATTACGCAGGCTTCATGTTCTTTTTAATCTGCGCTACAATGTGACTAAATATTGCAAGTCCTTCAGCCCTTGAGTTCATCAGCGCACCCTGAATAGCAGCCAGAATAAGTTCCGCCTGATCTTCAGGCTTTCCCTGAAAAATCATAACCCCTTGATCTCGACCCTGCTTCAGTATTTTTGCCATCCAGATCCTGTTCCGGTTATAGATTTTGCTGACACCTTTTTGCATGGATTCCTGAATAACATTATGCTCCACCTGCAATACACAGACCGGGCAAACTTTGTTTTCATCAATGACCAAGCTTGCCGTTTTAGCCGTAAACGCATCGAATCTATCCCAGGCTCCCTCGCCACAGCTTTCAGCCTCAAAATGCAGTTTTTTGAGGTCTTCAAGACTTTTTTCCAGAAGCGCATTTCCAAGCATTTCTTTGGTTCGATAATGACTGTGTATGGCTGCCTTTGTTATTCCAAGCCTGTCTGCAATATCCTGGTAACTGAATGCTGTAAAGGCTCTTGTCTGCATAAGTTCAGCAGCAGTCTCTAATATTTGTTGTTTTCTGTTACTTATCATTTTTCCCCAAAAAATTGTAATTGACCCAACACTAAAAAACACATACTTTTACATTTTAAATGCACGAATAAGGTTTTCTCAAAAATCAAAATTAAAGTATCCTACCAGTAGGTAAGATGTCAAGAGGTTTTTTAATTTCTGGGCTGTTCTTAAATTAATGCAATCACACCATGTAATATTCTTCACCAATAAAATTTGTTTTCCATGTGCACACTACAATAGCTTTTAGGCACTCCAGAAGAAATCAGGCCGGCACAATATATAGCGTCCC
>CAZQLG010000217.1:0-5395 GCA_964594105.1 uncultured Desulfococcus sp.
GGGATTGGTGGAACTTTTAACTTAGCCATCCAAATACTTTTTACGAGTGTATTAACATTGAGGTACTGAACAGGCGGGAATATATTTTATGAAGGGTCTTTATTCGCCAGATAGTCAGACATATATTTTTCACCATTGACCGGAATATCATTTAACCGGACTTCATAATGCAGATGCGGACCTGTGCTTCGGCCGGTACTTCCGACCTCACCAATGACATCTCCTCGTTTAACTTTCTGTCCTTCTTTAACATGGAAACTGCTCAAATGGGCATAGCGTGTCACAATGCCAAATCCATGGTTAATAAAAACGACCTTTCCGAAGGACCCGCGATAATGGGCACATGCGACTGTTCCATTCGCGGTGGCCATAACCGGCGTCCCCTTGTGAACGGCGATATCCACTCCGGAATGGAATTCATGCTTATTGGAAAACGGAGATTCCCGGAATCCGAATTTCGATGAAATCCAGCCGCCCTCAACCGGACGAATAGAAGGCGTAACCTGCTGAATAGTCTTGATCTCTCTTAAGGTTTCCCATAAAATCTGGAATTCTTCAGACTGGTTACCCGCCTCACGGTCAAGGCGCGTAACATCATTGTCCATATTCTGCAAAAAATTATTATAAAAATCAGCAGTACATATCTGTTCACCGGGCAATCCGGAAAAATTACCCCCAATGCCATAATCACCCGTATTCTGAGAATTATTATGGATTCCGGTATAAGAGCGAATTTCCTGCTCTAGCTGGTTCAGTTTGATCAACTTTAGCTGAAGCGCTTCAATCTTTGAATAAAATGCTTCAATTTGCGTGTTTCTGTCTTTCAATTCTTCTTTTAAACTGCTCACTTCATTTTTTAAATTACGAGAATAATACCTTGCATATTTCAAATAAGCGTAGTCAAAAAGGATAACACTGAGCAGAAAAACACAAAAGACACCCATCACACTTGAAATTTTGAGAAATTTTTTCGAAAGCAGTTTCAAACGGACAAAGGACCCGCCTTCGTCATATATTAATAATGTTAATTTATCCCGCATAAATATTTTTTACCTTTATATCAAAAACTTAACAGAATCACGCCAAATACTATTTTTCAATTTATCATTTTAATATTTTAACTGTCAAGTTCACATTAACCCGCATTTAAAATTTTATATAAGGTAAGCATTATCGATACGAATTGCAAGCACCCGTTAATAAAACGGAAAACAGGGCATTTAATTCTCCTCAGGCATATCAAGACGGTATGTATGTGGTTAAAAAAATCAAAGTACGTGAACACGTTCTGGTGTAAAGGTGATACAGACTGTTTCACCTTCCGCCAAATTCATTCGATACAGCGCACTGGACGGCAGGAGGCTTTGAAAAACGGTACCTGATACGTCGAGACGAATATCGCAGTATATTCCCTTGTTAAATATTCTCGTGATCGTCGCATTGAAAACATTTGTGGCGATTTTTGAAATGTTTGTTCGTGAGACACAGATATCTTCAGGCCGTATGGCGACATACTTACGGAATCCATTATCAGAATGCGGAATCGTAAATTGCAAATCATCCACCCATGCAACATCCTTGTCAATTTTTGCCGGAAATATATTTTTCATTCCCACAAATCTGGCGACAAATGGGGTCGATGGACGATAAAATACATCAGCGACCGTCCCCGTCTGTTCGATCAACCCTGCGTTAAGAACTGCCGCACGCTGAGCAAGATAGTGGGCTTCGACAAAGTCATGGGTAACCATCAGCACGGTAATACCCGTTTCTTCATGAAGGGTTTTGAGGTTATCCCGAATTTCTTCCCTAAAGCTCGGATCAAGGGCGGACAAGGGCTCATCAAGCAACAGGACGGAAGGGTCCACGGCAAGGGCGCGTGCCATTGCCACCCGCTGTTTTTCTCCACCGCTCAGGTTTTCAACCGACCGATCGAGCAGGTGTTCCAGAGAAAACCATTGAATCACCGCATCAAGTTCTTTGCCGGACTGTCGGACCGTTTTTCCATGATAACGCAATCCGAAAAAAATATTTTTCCGAACACTCAAATGGGGGAACAAGGCACTGTCCTGATAAACAATACCCACGCCCCTCCGCTCCGGAGGCATCTTTGAAACATCTTTTCCGTTGATCGTAATGGTTCCCCTATGAATGGGAATCATACCGCTAATCGATTCGAGTATCAGGGTTTTGCCGGCACCCGTCGGGCCAAGAAGCGTAAAAAATTCACCTTTTTCTACCGTTAAATTGATTTCCTTAAGGGTAAATCCCGGTAATTTTACCGAAAGATCTCTGAGCTGGATCATGTCGTGGACTTTGGTTGAATTGAAAAAAACCGGAGCAGCAGGAATAAAAAAAGACAGATGAGAATAAGCCAAACCGCTACCGGTTGGGAGTATTTAATCCCGTAGGCCGTAAATCGTTCATAAATCATGACCGACGCCACCATTGGATGGTAAGCCACGATCACAATAGCGCCGAATTCGCTGATCCCCCGGGCCATGCACATAATCATTCCTACCACCATGCTTCGCCAGGCCAAAGGAAATGTCACCCGAAAAAATGCGCCGGACCGGGAGGCTCCCAAGCTTCTGGCCACATTTTCGGCTCTGACGGGAATTGATTCAAATCCGGTTTTCACCGTATTGATATAAAACGGAATACCCACAAACGTCATTACCGCGATGATACCGGTCGCCGTACCCATGAGCGTTATCCCCATCGCCTGAAGGTATTGACCGATCCAGTGGTTTCTTCCCGCAATACTCAGCAGAGCAATGCCGACCACCGGATGGGGTATCATGATCGGCAGATCGACCACGCTTTCCATGATCTTTTTTCCAGGAAATGTCCGACGCGCCAAAAGATAAGCAAACGGCGTCCCAAGAACAAAGGAGATCACCGCTGCCGCTGCCGCGGTTGAAAGACTAAAAAGAATGGACCGTAAAACATCCGCATCCTGAAATGTTTCTGCCATAGCGGCAGCCGTCGGCTGGGCCACCATTTCAAACAAAGGAATCAGTATAAAGGCAATGATCAACAGACTGCACGAGATCATCAGCCACAGAAAAGGCTCTACTTTCATTTAGGTATTAGTCTGGATACGTTCATAAAAATTTTATATTTCATTCGTAGTTATTGCCTGACGTCTACCCATTGAGCCACTTTATCAGGCAAAACTGCTTTTATCTCATCACTCGGAACCCATGCCGGTATAAAAGGCGGCTGTCCCATTTCAGAAAGCACCTTTAATCCGCCATCAGGATCAAGCAGGTATGCCAAAAACTGCTCAGCACCCTTGGCATTGGCACCGTCGCGGATCATAGTAAGGCCGTAGGTGCAGGATTTTCCGGTTCGGGTTGTCCAGGTTCCGGGCTTGTTCCCGGTCACCTTGACCATTGCCTGTTTATAAAAAGCATCATAATTGTAGTCACCCAGATTAATATGCGAATCCAGGGAGACATATTTTAATTCATGTTGAACCGCTACGGACAAATACTCCCAGGCATAATCCATGTTCCCGGTTTTCAACAGAGAGACCAGTTCAACAGACTTGCCGCGAATATTTTTCTGGGGACGATTGGCAATGAGGCGGTCATAAAGCCCCGGTCGTTTATAAAATTTTTCAGCGAGTTGAAGCACCATGAGGCTCCGATAACCGCAGGGGTCCAGATTGGGATCAGAATGGCCCCATACCACCTCTTTACGGGCCAAAATGTCATACCAGTTGTCCGGGTTGATCTGGTCAGCAAATTGGCTGTTTTCCGTATAACAAAGTACTATCTGGTTGGTGGCAAAACGAATATTCCAGGTGGCATACTGGGGAATAAGTGTCTTGTCGATGACAGCGAAATCAGCCGAAGCCATGATATCGGCTGGTTTGTGAAGTTCGGAAATCATTCGGGCCATCTTGGTGCTGCCGCCTGCTTCTCTCAGGATATCAATATCCGGATGCGCCGCCTCAAACACTTTTTCCATTTTTGCAAACGGAACCGTCAGGCTGCCGGCATGAAAAATAACCACTTTTTCCCTGGCCGTAGCCGTGCCGGCAAAGAAAAGTACAAATACAGTTACGAAAAAAATCACAAAAAATTTCAACTTATCCGGTCGCATGATACACCTCGATTTTCTATGATGTTTATTTTTTACTTTCATCGGGAATTTTTTCTCCCGATTCGCCCCAGCCAAATCGCTGAAGTAATTCAATGTCCTATAAGATGCTGGCTATTGAAAAATAACAATCATAGAGTATCTATCTTTAATGTTATTATAAGTCAAATATTTTTAATACTTTAAAATAACACCATAAGAACAACCAAGACAAACCAATAATTACAATATCAAGGAAAAAAGGGAGGATAAATGAACAAAAAAAACGCCATGTCACATGACATGGCGTTTTTATTTTTAACTTCCTGAAAAGTAAAAAATTAATTCCTTTTGTTCAGCATCGGCAAATTACATCAAGCCGAGTTTAAACTTCAGGGATTTTAAAGTATTGAGCATCAGCATGGTGATGGTCATGGGACCAACACCGCCCGGAACCGGTGTAATGTAACCGGCGATTTCTTTGGCAGCATCAAAATCCACATCACCCTTAAGAATCGCGATTGTTTTACCGGTTTTTTCGCTGATTTTTTCACCCACACGGTTAACACCCACATCAATAACACATGCACCCGGCTTAATCCATTCCGGTTTAACAAGATCAGGAACACCGGCGGCAACGATCAGGATATCCGCCCGCTTGCAATGGGCTGCCAGGTCTTTTGTCCGGGTATGTACGATAGTAACTGTCGCATTGGCACCCGGACCTTTTTGAACCATCATCATGGCAATAGGTTTACCAACGATATTGGAGCGGCCGACCACAACGACTTCTGCACCACTTGTTTCAACACCGGCACGGATGATCATTTCCTGGATACCAAACGGCGTACACGGCGGGAATTTCACTTCATCACCACCAATCATCAGCCGACCGACGTTAACCGGATGGAAACCATCCACATCTTTATCCGGATCAATAGCATTTAATATTTTTTTATCGTCAATATGCTTGGGCAGCGGCAATTGAACGAGAATACCATTGATGGACTCATCCTTATTGTATTTTTCAATCAATGCCAGAAGGGCTTCTTCGGAAATATCTACCGGCTGGTCGTCCTGGATTTCAGTAAATCCAACGCGATGAGCGGTTTTAATTTTTAAGGTAACATAAGAAATAGATGCCGGACTCGATCCAACAAGAATGGTTACCAGACCCGGAACAACACCATGTTTTTCCTTGATTTCTTTTACTTCCTGGGTGATTTCTTCCAGGATTTCCTCTCTGATTTCGGTTCCTTTGATCAGTTTTGCTGTCATCTTAAGATCTCCTTTTTAAAAAGTTAAT
>CAZQLG010000218.1:0-5392 GCA_964594105.1 uncultured Desulfococcus sp.
GACCCTTAGCCCCGTTGAAAATATAGGAATAAACTCGACGTTTCCGCGTTAATTTTGCTTTGCCAAATTTTAGCATTGAACGGTGCTCATGACATTTTTCAACAATTTGTTAAAGGTCTTTTTTGATGATACTTTTTTAATGGTGAGTGTTTTACTGCTGATTTTGGGGAGTCACTGAAGTTCATTATAAATATCAGAGATAATCAGGGCTGAGATTTCAGACATGGCCAAGCTTAATGCCTGTGCGAGGCCTTTCGGATTTTTTTGCTTCAATGGATGGATTTTTTGATAATTTTTCTGAAAAATAAATTGTCTGGTTTTATCCTTTTCATTTTTATTAATCAGACTAATGGTAATCGATAAAACAGCGTTCCATTGGCTGTCTGTGTCCTGTTCATAAAATTCGTCAATAGTGCCGCGAAGCAGGTGACTTGTCAGTGAATCGTTTGAATCCAAAACTGCTTTGAAGCGATTTGATGCGGTAAGATCACGGGCCAGCAGATTGGATATCATTTCCTCTGGTGCGGCCATCCACTGATGGTAAACGTATTTATTCTGTGAATATCTGTTGTTGCTGTAAACAATCCGGTTGGAATTGTATGGAGAAGCGGTTTTTAATTTTTCAAGTGACAGTGTTATCGGTAATGGTGGCTGTGGTGGAAAATCCGGTTTTTCATAGTCAAGCACATAATATGATATGGGTTGCAAGGACTTTTTTCCCATCGAACAATTGCTGATGAACCCGATGAATATGAGTGATAATGTGAAAACTAAGATTTTTTGGTTTTTCATATGAATGCTACCTTTAGAAAATCGAATAACATGTTTTAATCTTTCTCCGTTTCAATGGATTTTGGCGGAGGGGGGGAACTGAACAGCAACATTGATGGCTGGTCAGCAAGCTGCTGAATGAGTTTGTTCATATTTATACTGGTAGTTTCAAGTGCGTTTAACGTTTCTAATAATTTCTGATCAATTCGGGAAACACTTGAATGGGTGTCACTGATAAGGACGGTTCCATTTTGAAGCAGTTCAGAGGCATTTTCAGCGGCATGATTGAATTCATCAATGGCCTTTGAAAGTTTTTTGTTGTGCTTTATGAAAGAACCGTCAACATGACTGACAGTCGAATCGGCATTTTTAATCAAAAGATTTATATTATTGCTTGCCTGGTGAATATTTTGCGCGATTTCTTCCCATTTTTCATTTTTTAAAATGGCCTGACTTTGCAATAATGTCTTTTGAATATTTTCAGAGATCTGTTTTACTTCAGCGTCCTCAAACGTCTGGTTTGCATTATCAAGGGTTTCAATGATCCGGTCGGCAATGCCTTTAAAGTCAATCTGTTTAAATGTGTCTAAAATATCATAAATGTCTGTCAGCAGCTGTTTCATATCTGATGACCGGGTGGCAATAACCGGGTATTTTGTTTTAAATAGAATTTTAGGAGAAAGAAGGATATCGCCTGTTTCCATCCGTTCAAGTTCAACAAACATAATGCCGGTGATGCCGATGGATTTAATCTTGGCGATCATCTTGTCATGATTTTTTAACGGTTCATCCAGGTTAAATAAGATACGGATTAATTTGCCGTCTTCTGCCACCCGGATGCTTTCCACACGCCCAATTGCGACACCGCGATATTTGATGGCGGAATCTTTTTTCAGCCCCTGCACGGATTCATCAAAAAATGCCACATAATGACGACCTTCTTTCAGGTACTGTGACATCCCGAGCCAGAGGACAAAAACAATTACTGTTGTCATGCCGAGTATAACAAATAAACCGACAGAGAATTTTGTTCGAACCGAAGGCATTTTTTCCCTTTCAGCGATTACTGATGTTGATATTACAAATAACGATAATTCAGGACAATTCGGATTTATTCTATCCAATCGATCGATGCTTTAATCCGGGGGACCGGTTTGTCGTATTTTAATTTCGGGTAACCGACACAGATACTGGTGACAATTTCATACGGATATTTAATCTTCAGTAATTTTTTAATCGCAGGTGCATAGGGGGCGGTACTGGCAATGAAGCCGATGTAGCAGGTACCCAGGCCGAGACTGTGCGCAGTCAAGATAAGGGTATGCGCAGAAATGGCAGCATCAATATCCGGCTGGCTGATACCCCGTTTATCTTTTAATACATGAATGACTGCCGGTGCACCGAATGTAATCGTTCCGTTGGTCATGCGAACTTTTTCCATGGCTGCGATGGGTCGCTGGTCCCACTTATTGGCTGAAATCATGCTTAAAATTGAAATTATTATTTTTCGCCACCGATTTTGTCCGGCATACAGCCAGTTAATCATTTTCAGGATTTTAGCGCATTTTTGGTCAACTTTTCGGTTGATTTCTTTGTTGGTGACCACAAGGAATTTACAGGGCTGGCCATTTCCAGCTGAAGGTGCAAATCTTGCCGCCTCAATCAGGCGCTTGATGAGATCTTTTTCAAGCGGCTTATTCTTAAAAAGACGGACACTTCTTCTCCGGTAAATGATTTTTTCAGTTTCCGTAAGGTCGTTTTCGATGTCTTCAAAATTTCTATTCAGATCGTTTTTTCCAAAAGGGCAGGGCAGTGTCATGTCGCCGGTTTTGTCTTCCGGTGTTTTGTAGCGGCCTCTTAGAACCTTGTATTCACCTCGCATGCGAATACAGTCGGCCGGGCAGACAGCTTCACAATTGTTGCATCCGATACAGGCGAGTTCAATACCACTCAAACCGGTGGCATAGGGTTCATTCTTTTCCTCATTCCATTGCAGGCAGGATGTCGGACAGGTTTGAACACAGGCTTTGCAATGGGTGCATTGATCTGATTCATATTCAAAACGAAAAAATTGAGTTGGCGGCATATGTGCAAATGAAAATTTTTCAAAAAATAACGGCATCATGATCAGGCCCTTTTCTTTTAATTTAAGAAATTATTTGTGAGAACTACGTATCGATATTTATTAAGTCGAAATTGTGCTATTTGACTGTCTGTTGAAAAATTTACATACATAAGGATTGTCACAATTATTTTTTAATTCATCCGGGGTTCCTTCCGCAATAATGCTTTTGGTTGATTTATCAAGCATGATGACTCGCTTGGCAACGGCAAAAATACTGGCAAGTTCGTGAGTGACAATAATGATGGTTGTTCCCAGTTTTTTATTAATGTCAAGGATCAGTTCATCGATTTCTGCTGCGGTTACCGGATCCAGACCAGCAGACGGTTCATCTAGGAAGAGTATCGCCGGGTTGAGCGCCAGCGCCCGGGCCAGGCCGGCCCTTTTTTTCATACCACCGCTGATTTCAGACGGAAGATAATTTTCATAATTTTCAAGGCCCACCAGAGAAAGTTTGACGTGAACCATTTTTTCTATGGATTTTTTTGAAAAATTTGTGAATTCAGCAATCGGTAATGCGACATTTTCGCCAACCGTCATCGAACTGATCAAGGCACTGCTTTGAAACAATACACCAATTTTGTTTAATGCCATATAAAATTGTTTTTCAGCGCATTCCGTAATATTAATGTCATCGATAAAAACCTGCCCTGATAACGGATTTTCAAGGCCGACCATATGACGTAAAAGGGTGCTTTTCCCGCTTCCGCTGCCGCCTAAAATGACGAATATTTCGTTTTGCGCTACTGAAAAGGAAATGTTGTCCAGAATCAAATCGTCATTGTATTTTACGGTCAGGTTGCTGACACTGGCTGCAATGTTTTTTCTCATATGGTTCAAGCCCGATTTTCTCACGAGTCGGAGGTGAAAAAAAATTAAATTTTTTAATCTAACATATATGAACAGATCGTTTTAATGCAATTTGTTTTTAAGATATAATTAACTGAAATAAAAGTATTTTTATATTTGTTTAATTTTTCCATGAGAAATGCGGGCTAATTCCAATAACTCCTGATAACCGCAAAAAATGAATCAAAAAGGACAATTAAAAAAATACTTGTCACAACTGCAGATGTGGCTGCATGTCCGACTGCAGAAGCGCCGCCTTTTGCCTGAAAACCGCGCAGACAGCCGACACTGGATATTAATATGGCAAAAACAAATGATTTTGAAAGCCCCCATAATAACTCAAACAGGTTTAAGGAATTAATTGTCTGACTGATGTAGGAGGTGGTGGACAAATCAAGCATGGTGATCCCGATTAAAAGGCCGCCGGCAATCGCAAACAGGTTTGAAAACATGGTTAATATCGGAATAACAATAATAGCCGCAATTATTCTCGGGATAGCCAGAAAAAGAACCGGATCAAAACCCATGGTCAGCAGTGCATCAATCTCTTCGGAAATTTTCATAGTGCTGATTTCAGCGGCATATGCAGACCCTGAACGGCCGGCAACAATAATTGCCGTCATGATCGGGCCAAGCTCAGAGACCATTGAAAGCGCTACCAGAGAGGCCACATAGATGTTCGCGCCGAACTGTCTCAATTGAATGGACGACATAAAGGCCATGATTAAACCCAGCAGAAAGCTGATAAGCGCTACTACTGGCAAGGCTTCGACACCGGTTGATTGCATATGCCGGATGATATCGTTTAAACGAAGAGATTTTGGTTTTTGAATAATTCGGAATATGGACAGGACAAGAGATCCGATAAATGAAATAAAATATTTTATATTTTTAATATTTTTAATACTGGATTCGCCTGCCTGAATAATAAAATTCGAATTCGACGCAGAAGGCAGTCTGTTGGAATCAGGATCTTCTAACGTCACACGGGTTAGCTGGTCATGCACTTTTTCAGGTACACCTGTGAGCTGAAAATCAGTATCCGCAACGCATACTTCATTTTTAATTTCATATAAAACAAGAATTCCGAAATCATCAATATCTGTAATGCGCGACAGATTAAAATTTAAAGATGTAAAAGATTTTTTTTTCAGTGCTGATAAAAGGGCACTGAGAATATCGCCTGCCGTTCTGATATTCAGATACCCGAAAAGTTCAATCGTCCAATCACAGTCATCGTTTTTAATAATTTCAAATGTGCAGGTCGTGTCTGGGTTCATGGTATAAATATCGCAAAAAAAGTGAAAAGCTCTCAGAATATCGAAAAATGGATAATTAAATTAGATTTTTATATATTTATCATATGCTGCTGATTAAATCAAACGCCGGATACACCCAAATTGTTTTTTTGAATTTGATGTGACCATTAATAAGCGGATGAGATAAACTTGGCATTGTTTGACTTCGATGGAACGATATCATATTAATCATGTGGCACAAGGTGATAATGTCGTTTTGGCATCAGCGTCTCTATTTTTTCAAATAACTTAAATTTGATGATCTCGTAAAAAATATTCAGATGGCTAAGGTAAAAATTCCACCAATACCATAAAATTTGGCAAGGCGTAGTGATTTTTCAGACAAGAAATC
>CAZQLG010000219.1:0-5384 GCA_964594105.1 uncultured Desulfococcus sp.
ATGTGTACATCGCTGGAATGGGAATGATCCGGTTTAATAAATATCCGGACGGAAATGTCCGGGATATGGCCCATGAAGCGATTAATCTGACACTGAAGGATGCCGGAATTGAAAAAGAAGACCTACAGTCCGCATTCTTTTCCAATACATTCTGGGGAATGTTTGCCAACCAGCATTCGATCCGTGGCCAGGTAGTACTTCGGTCTATGGGGGTCGGTGCGATTCCGGTGGTAAATGTGGAAAATGCCTGTGCCGGTGCATCAACAGCACTGCACCTGGCATATACCGGAATCCGGGCGGGTATGTATGATGTGGCCATTGCCGTGGGTTCCGAAAAAATCACGGATCCGGATAAAATGAAATCCCTTTCCGCGTATGCGACTGCCATGGACGTTGAAAATTTTCATGTGCAGATGGAACTGTTTGAAAAAGCGAGCAAGATGTTCAAAGTGGATATTCCCGAGGGGCAGACGCCGCCCGGGGAAGGCCGAAGTATTTTTATGGATGCCTATGCTACTGGAGCCAGATGGCACATGAGTAAATTCGGAACCACCCAGAAACAACTGGCTGCGGTCTGTGCCAAAAACCATTTCCACGGGTCACTTAATCCCATGGCACAGTATCAGCAGGATATGACGATTGAAGAGGTCCTGGCAGACAGGCCCATTGCTTATCCATTAACCCGTGCCATGTGTGCGCCGGTAGGTGATGGTGCGGCAGCTGCCATAGTCTGTTCTGAAGAATATTTAAAAAAGTTAAAAAACGCCCATCCTTTAAAAATTCGGGCTTCGGTTCATGGTTCCGGTATGGACAGAGATTTTGATGCCGAAGATATTGGCGAACGTCTGGTGAAGCAGGCTTATAATATGGCCGGTGTGGGGCCGACGGACATCAGCCTGGCCGAGCTCCATGATGCAACGGCTTATGGCGAAATTCATCAAACAGAAGCCATGGATTTTTGTCCCATGGGTGAGGGTGGTCTATATGCTGAAACCGGCGCCACAAAACTTGGCGGAAAACAGCCGGTAAATACCAGCGGGGGCCTGGAATGCCGCGGTCATCCCATCGGGGCGTCCGGCCTGGCCCAGATTTATGAACTAGGACTCCAGTTGCGGGGAGAAGCCGGCAATCGACAGGTGGAAGGCGCACGGCTGGGTTTGGCGGAAAACGGCGGCGGGAATATTGGCGTGGAAGAGGCGGCCATGTGTATTCATATTCTGGAAAAAGTATGATGGCGTCGTAAAAAGTCCCATCTACTGCGTTGTTGCGGTTTTTCAGACTTTCAATATACTACCTGTATTATTTCAATCCTGAAAAACCACTGCGCCTTGCCAAATTTTATGGGATTGGTGGAACTTTTAACTTAGCCATCCGGATGCAACAGAATTATCAAAAGATGGTTTTGTAAGAAAGTAAAATTAACCACAGAGTGTACGGAAGATCACAGAGGGTAAAAAATAAATTAAAATTTTTTTCTCTGTGCTCTCTGTGGTGAAAAAAGGATTTCAGGAGATAGTTTAATGTCAAGTGTATGTATAATAGCAGAGCACCAGAGCGGGAAACTCAAAAAATCACCCTTAAACGCCATCACGTTTGGCAAAGATGCAGCGCAAAAGATAGGCGCTGAACTTTGTGTGGTTGTAATCGGTCATAACATTTCCGGTGTGGCCGATGAATTGAAATCATACGGCGCATCAAAAATTGTTCTGGCCGATGATGCCGGTCTTGCAAATTACACGGCGGAACAATGGGCCCATGTGGCTGCAGAAGCCGCTAAAAAATATGACGCGGTTCTGGTAGGCATGGCCTCGGGCACCACCGGCAAAGACATGATGCCCCGGGTGGCGGTAAAGCTCAATGCCGGTATGGGGTCTGATATCATCGGCTTTGACGGTAAATTTTTTACCCGGGGCATGTGGGCCGGCAATGCCCTGGCCACCATAGAAATTACAACACCGGTCAAAGTCGTTACGATTCAGACAACTGCGTTTGCAGCGGCTGAACCTGTCGAGGGGGAATCTATTCTTGAACAACTGGATATCCGTCTGCCGCAAACAAAAACCCGTTTTGTGGAGATGCGCGAAACCGTCAGTGAGCGGCCTGACCCCACAGAAGCCAGTGTAGTTATAACGGGCGGACGCGGGGTGAATGGCGCAGAAAATTTTAAGATTATTGAAAAATTGGCAGATATATTCGGCGGTGCTGTCGGAGCCACCCGGGTAGCTGTTGACGCGGGATGGGTGCCCAACGACCTTCAAATCGGTCAGACCGGAAAGATGGTGGCCCCTGATTTATATGTTGCGGCCGGCCTGTCCGGTTCCATTCAGCACCAAGCCGGCATGAAAAACAGCAAGGTAATTGTTGCGATCAATAAGGATGAAGAAGCGCCGATTTTTCAAATTGCTGATTTCGGTATTGTTGCCGATCTTTTTAAAGTAATTCCGGAGATGAGTGACCTATTGGAAAAGGAAATGTCATGAATCCTGTTGCAATGGGATTATTGCTGTTCATTTCTCTTTCCGCGTTTACACTGAGCGTTGTGCGTCGATTTTTACCTCTTTTTGTTATGCAGCCGGATGTCCGCTGGGATAACCCCAAAGAGAGGGTTGTCGGGATACTCAAGTATTTCTTCGGCCAGCTCAGGTTCATGAGGCCCTTTGAACGGGTCCACGGCATTGCCCATATCATGATATTTTGGGGTGTGTTGGTGGTTACCTTTTCCACCATCCAGATGGCCGGCCGGGGCTTTGTGCCGGACTGGCACCTGCCTGGTTTTGGTGATACCGGACTGGGGTTGACCTACATTTTTTTTAAAGATCTGTTTACCCTGTCGATTATGACAGGGTGTACCATGGCGTTTGCGAATCGCGTTTTTTTTCGCCCGTCAAGAATGATTCTTTCCTTAGAAGCCCTGGTTATTTTGAACTGGATCTTCTGGATGATGGCCATGGACCTGCTCTATGAGTCTACCCTGTTTATACTGTCACCGGAACATCCGGAAACACAGGCGGCATTTTTAGGGATGTTTGGAAAAAATGTCCTGATGGGAATGGGGTTATCATCTGATTCGTCCCTGACCGCTCAATTACATGCCATAGGCAGTTGGGGGCACCTGATGCTGGGCTTGTCATTTTTAAACTATTTGCCATACTGCAAGCAGTTTCACGAAATTACCTCTTTGCCTTCTCTGTACATGCGGAGCCTTAAAGAAAAAGGGGCACTGACCCCGCAGAATCTGGAAGACGAAGATGCCATTTTTGGTGTGGGTAAAATAGAAGAATTTTCCTGGAAGCGGGGGATAGATATGTATTCCTGCGCTGAGTGCGGCAGGTGCCGTGCCAACTGTCCCGCCTTTCTGACAGACAAGCCGCTGTCTCCCATGGCCCTGATTATGGATGAACGGGAACACCTCAAGAAAAAAACCAACCTCATGAGCCAGGCAGCGGTTCTTAAATTTAAAAAAGACCCGGAAAAAGCAGCCGAAGTTCTGGAACAATGGGATGGTGAGAGTCTTGTCGGCGATGTCATTTCTGAAGAAGCCATCTGGGCATGCACCACCTGCGGTCATTGCACTTCAAACTGCCCGCTGATGATTGAACATGTGGACAATATCATTGACATGCGGCGGCATCTGGTCCAGGTGGAAAGCCGTTTCCCCAAAGAATTGACCCAGTTTTTTAAAGGCTGTGAAAATTTGTCAAATCCATGGGGGCTGGCATCCAACACGCGCGGCGACTGGTTCAAGGATCTTGGCGTACAGACACCGGAAGAGAATCCTGATTTTGAATATCTGTTTTATGTGGGATGTGCCGGATCATTTGACGACCGGTATAAAAAGGTGACCATTGCGCTGACGAAGCTGCTGCAGAAAGCAGGCGTCAATTTTGTCTGCCTGGGAGATAATGAAATGTGCTGCGGTGAGACTGCCAGGCGATTAGGCAATGAATACTTAGCCCAGCATATGATTAATTTTAATCTTGAGATGTTTGACACCATTGGCGTTAAAAAAATCATTACTGCCTGCCCGCACTGTTTTAATACTTTAAAAAATGAATATCCGCAGTTCGGGAAAAAATTTGAAGTCATCCATCACACAGAGATGATCTGGGAACTGACCCGCAAAGGTGCCTTTAAAGGCGGTGCTAAATTTAACGGTAAAGGTTCAGTGGTCTATCATGATTCCTGTTACCTGGGGCGCTATAATGATCTGTATGATATCCCGCGCGATATTGCCCGCTTTGTGCCGGGGGTTAAGCTGGTAGAAGCTGAACGCAACAGGCGCACCAGCTTCTGCTGTGGTGCCGGCGGCGGGCGCATGTGGATGGAAGAAAATATCGGGAAACGGATCAATACGGAGCGGTTTGAGCAATTATATGCAACCGGTGCAAAAACAGTCGCAACCGCATGTCCATACTGCATGATCATGCTTGATGACGTTGTCAGGGAAAAAGGAATGCAGGAAGAAGTTGAGGTCGTTGATCTTGCCCAGATGATGCTTAATTCCTTAGAGGACCAATAAAAAAATGACTATATGCTGAAGGAGTGCAATGTTCTTAAAATTAAAAATACTGATTGCAATTGACGGATCAAAAAGTTCTGTGGCCGCTGTCCAATATGCCAGTAAATTTTTTGATCCCCAAAAAGCTGATTTTACCCTTATCCATATATTGCCGAATATTTCAGACGATGAAACGGAAAAATTGCATCTGAAAATGACAGAGCAGATTCAAATAAAAATGGAAGAATTCGTAACGAAGCTCGAAAACGCCGGATACGATAAAAAACAGATCAATGTAAATATTCAGAAGCAGATCAATGGCGTTGCCAAAGACATTATCGCTGAATCTGAAAATGGATATGATGCACTGGTTATTGGCCGGCGTGGTTTAAATGACCCCACAAGCATTATTGTCGGTGCGACAGCATATCATATGATGAAAGTCATAAACCATCTGCCGGTGGTTATTGTAGGAGACAACCCTGATCCTGAACATATTTTAATTGGATTGGATGGCTCTGATAATTCAATTAAAGCAATTAATTGTGTGTGTAATCTGATGCAGCGATCTTCACGGAAAATTGTACTCTGCCATATATCTGAAAAACAGGAGATTGAGAAACAGCACCAACAAATTGAATCAATAATACAAAATGCCGAAGATCGACTGGTAGCGGCAGGTTTTGAAAGGCCCCTGATAAAAAAAGAGATTTTAAAGGGTATCCTGAGCCGGGCGGTGGCAATTTCAAAAACAGCTGAAAAGCATCATTGTGGTTCTGTGGTTGTTGGCCGACGAGGACTATCTATGATCCGTGAATTTATGATGGGTCGTGTAACCATGAAAATCCTGCACAAGGCCCATACTCAGGCGGTGTGGATTGTTTAA
>CAZQLG010000220.1:0-5357 GCA_964594105.1 uncultured Desulfococcus sp.
GGCTTCTTGGAAAAGGGGTCGATACGGTCTATACGCCTAAAGGATTTGAGGGAAAAGGTCCCGGGTATGTGTTCTCGGATGCGGATGTGGAAGTGATCGTTGCCGGAGACCTGAGTTTTAATGGTATCCGGTCTGTTTTTTTCAATAAAAAAAATAATTCCTGATGAATCACCGATGATTCAGACCATCCCAGACGCCCAAATAATGATAGTTAAAAACCATGAGAGACAATCAACAGCTGGATAAATTTTGTTAAATTACGAATGATCAGCTCAAAAATCGCTTCCAGAGAAGCGATTTTTGAGCTGATGGAAACATTAGCTGAAATACTTGTGATCCCAACGGGTTGTTAAAACGTCATAAGCAAAGTGACAAGCGCAATAATTTTTCAGCGGCCGGTTAGAAGTTATAGCTCACATTGAGACCATATCCCCAGAGGATTCCTTTGTCGCCCATGGATACGACGACTGTATCTGCAGGAAGAGCACCGCCCATAGCCGCACTTGCAAGATCGCCATATACCTGATTCAACGCATTGCTGTCGCCGTTTATATGTCGCGTCGATGTGCTTCTGACATGTTGAATCACCCCGTCGATGGTCCATTGTTCGTTAATGGCCCATCCGAACCCCAGGCTAAACACATTCCGATCCGTGTCCGGCCATCCGAAATCAAAAGTGTCCGTAGGAACGGGTGTGGGATCGTAGGAGTACCCGGATCTGATGGCCAATGAGTCCATTGCCTGCCATTGGAGCCCCAGTTTATACTGGATGGTATCATCCCAGTCCCGGTCATGGCTGAATTTACCACCAGGCGCAACGGGTGATTTTTCAACCTGTTTTTCAAGGATGCTCCAACGCGTCCACAACATATCAAACTCAACTGACAAATCTTCGTTTACAAAATACCGTGAACCGCCCTGGATGCATTCGGGGTGGGCATAATCCATGGTGACGGGGCTGATTTTGGTTCCATTGATCAACACATCCCCATCGAATTCGGCATTGGACCGGCTTCTGTAAGTCAGGCCAAAGGATAAGGCATCAACAGGACGGTACATCACACCGACATTAAAAGAATAATTAAAAGAATCCTCTGCATCCAGCTTTAATTCTGTAACCGGATCGCCTGTTGCCGGATTGGGTGGAAATGTTTTCCCTGTTTCAGAAACCGACCGGCCTAAACTGACACTGAACCCAACGGAAAGGTTGTCTGAAAGTTGATAACCCAGCCCCGGGGTAATCACCTCGCGAATATACTTTGACTCCCAGCAATAAAGTGCCCCGGGGTTTCTGGTATAGTCGGTATCCCATTTGACATGTAAGCCGTATGGGGCATAAGCGGCAATACCGAAAGTGAGCCGGTCGTTGATGGGCATGGCAAAACCGAGGTTGGGATTGAAAAGCAGATCTCCGTTGGATTCAAAATTTGTCGGGCCGGTGTTGAAATCCACGCCACCAACTGCCGGATGGGATGAAGTGACACTAAAATTCGTTACTTTAACTTTTGCATCATAAACCATGATACCGGTGGTCACAACTTTCTGTTTAATAAGTGTCAGACCGGCGGGATTGTAATACACGGCAAACGGATCATTCGCATGGGCCACCACCGCTTCTCCTTGCGCTGTTGATCTTGCACCGATACCGAAGGTCTGAACATTTCCTGCATGACTGTGAGTTGCAAAGATGACAATAATCGCTAATGAGATGAGTATTTTTTTCAATGATGTGTTCTCCTTTTTTTTTGACACCTTCTTTTTAAGTAAAAATATTATTGAAACTCTATTCTCATTAATAGCACGAAGCATGCCACTCATTTATGGTCTTCCTGAATCTTAGAGACTCCTTCTACTGTAAGGATCAGAGCATATAACGCCTTGGCGAAACTTATTGAATATAGAAAAATTGCAAAATCTTGTTTGGCAAAATTGCAAAACAAGCGTCTCTGCACAGCTGAAATAAAATTGTCGGAACCAATCTTGGAAAGTTAAAGTCTCTGACGGGGTGTCTCGGATGCGTTTTTTTTAAAAACAGCAGTTAATAACCGGGAGGGGGAAAGCTTAACAAAGCATTAAAACGGGAAGTTTCCTTTGCCTGCATGAATTTTAAACGGGATGCCGCGCGGGAATTCCACAGGTCGCGTGCCGTTTTTTTTGCCATGAACGTCCTTTTTTTATGAAGCATATATTTTATGAGTTAAATTTTTGCAGAAGCGTTAAAATTTATTTTACCACAGAGAGCACAGAGAGCACAGAGGACACAGAGAAAAGATTGTATTTTAAAATTCTCCCTCTGTGATCTCAGTGGCCTCTGTGGTTAATTCTGTTTTAAATAAAAATTATATATGCCCCAGGGTGTCTCCTTTTCTGGAAAGCGTGCATTTAGTAAAATCAATTTTTTTGCCGCACTGGGACCAAACATGGGTTTTATCAAATTCATCTGAAAAAATTTCATTTCCCGCGCCGCATTCCGGGCATTTGCAAATAAAAGATTTCAATTCTCTGAATTGTTCAAATCCGGTGCAATGTCGGGGTGTTGTCATAAGGACCACTTTTTTTAAAAAGTATTAAGTTCTGTCTGCATTTTTTTTTACAAATCCTGCGCATCCATTATTCACCCGCTGAAAAAGAATTTGAAAGATTGTTTAGAACTCTTCGCTAAACCCTTCTTCAATGCCTAAAAATTCACAATAAATTTTATCCTGTTCTCTGGCCACTGACATGTAATCACCGGCAAGCCATTTTTTTTCTTCATTCCAGTACTCCGGTTTCTGTTTTTTTTCCAGTATCTTGTTCGCCGTCAAGGCAAACAGAACAGCCTGGTGGCTGTGTCTGTGATAACTTTGCACCGGCAGTGCGGCCCATTCGTATACCGTATCCAGCCGGCCTTTATCATCATTTTGATAAGGAAGGTAAAAATCCGGATTTTCCGGATTCAGCGTTTGTATGATTGACGGATCATATTTTGCCGGAACGGTAATCAACAGTCGCGGTCGATAAACAGCGGCAAAAAGGATGAGTCCCTGGTCGCGGGCTGTATCAATGATCGTAAGGATATAATGCCCGGCATTCGGAACCTTTTTCGCTTTGAGTATTTTTTGAAATGAACGGGTAGCCTGTTTCATATTTATATTGATTTTCCCTGTGCGACCGTCAGGATCTATTTCGCTTAATGTTTCTCCGTACGCCGCATTAAAAGCATCCGCAAGGGTGACCGGGACGCCGGCTTCTTCCATTTCTCTGTTTAATCCTTCAAGCCCGGCTTTCGAATAGCAATAATAAGGCATTGATGGAACCCCCACTTCTATGCCTTTGATACTGTAAAAAGTGAGTATCGGGACCTCTATCAGTTGGCAGGCAGTGGCAGCAGCGATCAGACTGCCTGCAACAACCATTTGTATCAATCGTTTCATGGAATTCTCCTTAAATTATTTATCAAAATTTTAACAGGTTAAACCGCCGGTAACGAAGTTATGTATTCGATTGCTTCTTTTCTGAATAACTGCTGTCCCGGTGGCCGGCTTCAAATAAATATTTAAATGCCGGAGTGTTTTTCGATTCCAGATGAATTCTCAAATAAACCGCGCCGCTGATATCGTATAAAACCTTCTCCAGATCAAGAACACCGGATGCGTCTGTTGATACGATGCGATGCAGCCCCAGCTGCTTGTTATCAATATAAAGCGATTCATTTGCAGCAGGTTCGGCTTTGCCACACGCGACCAGATTTCCGGTTTCATATTCCGCCAGCGGTTCGATCTTTTTACTGTCTTCCACAATGGCATAGGCCCGCAGCATATCGAAAAATCCGAATCCATAAAAAACCATTTCAACCAGAGAACAGGAAAAACATCGCCGTTCCTTTTGGGCGGATCGATACTTCATCACCGTTTCTTTACACAACGGTTCTTTTTCAACAAAAAGCTTATTTTCTTTGATCATAACATTATAGTTGTAGCGGCTAAATTCCCCGATTATTTTCTCCCCATCCACCAGTTTGGACTTTAACGGCGCATAATACGTCAACAGGCTGGAACATCCCATCAGGCTGAACATCATCCATAAAATTAAAAATATCCGTGCCATTTTTTTGATCATTGTCGTATCCTTTTCAATATCTTTGAATTTTCAATTCTTTCCTCCACACGATATTCCAGGTCCAGGTCTTTGTAATCAAATGCCACCAGCCGGTTATGGCGTATCCATACCACATGCAAATCTTTTCTTGTGTGGACATTGTTTCTGTTTATGCCGCTATACACGATAAAAAATTCCCACACTTCAAAGCCTTTATGAAGGCGGATGGTCGGATAACGCGTATCAAGAATTTTTATTTCCGGCGGTTTGATGACTGAAAAATCTTTTATGCTTTCCGGATGTTTCAGATCCTTTTTTAAATAATCCTTAATCATGGCCTCATAATTTTCCGGATAGGGGCCGCAGAGGTGCTGCAACGATTCATGCGGGGGGGCCACAAGACACCCTGACAAAGTAACGCATAAAAAACAAAAGCATAATAAGCGGTATATGTAATTCATTTGGCATCCTTTTATTAATTTAAATTAGTATCTTACAGCAAAATACCGATAGTATTCCGCCTTTTTTTTTGGATTCAGATTGAGATATAAGCAAAGAGCATGCCAAGCCAGATCATCCAGCAACCGATTACAATAAAAAACACATGCACGATCAATGATTTAAGCAGGCAGCAGGAAGCAGGACTGCTTTTTAATTGTAACGGACTTCTTATCGTAGAGTTTTACGTTTTGCGATTTTGCGAAAAAAATTTCTTAATTTTTCTATATCCGCCCGTTTTATCGACGGGTGAGATGGGCTGGATCGTTGAAATAAACAGGAATTTTGAAATCAAAAAAACGCCCGATGTTGTGGCACGCTTCGTGCATCTTTACGAATAAAGACAATAAACAACATGATCCTCTGGAGGAGAAGCTATGGCTTCAAATTTTAAAATTACACGTAACAGGAACAATCATCATCTTCATCTCAAACTCAAGGGCGATTTTGATGGATCTTCGGCGTTTGAATTAATCCATGCTTTGGAAAAAAATGATACCGGCATAAAAAAAATTTATATCGACACATGCAATCTTTCTTCGATTCAATCATTTGGGCAGGCGGTCTTTTTAAAAAATTTTCATCTTCCCAAAGAGATGTTCCAAAATATAATTTTTACCGGCGAATTTAGTGATCAAATCACACCAAAAGGGGCGACCGGTTCATATCAAAATCACAAAAAAGGAATACAAAGTAATGACGGGATCAGGCAATGACACGGTTTATAATAATACGCTTTACGATAATATAGACCGTTTATTTCATGCCTGGCAGGGACGATT
>CAZQLG010000221.1:0-5356 GCA_964594105.1 uncultured Desulfococcus sp.
AATTTTATGAGATTGGTGGAGCTTTTTTCTTTGCCATCGGAATCCGACTTTTTACGAGTTTGTCAATTTTTTGCTTCTTTAAAAATTTCGCCCACATATCCCTTAACGTGACGATTCGGTTAAATACAAGATTATCCGGTGCTGAATCCCTGATATCCACACAAAAATACCCCAGGCGTTCGAATTGACAAGCAAATCCCGATTCAGCAGCGCCAAGGCTGGGCTCGACTTTACACTCTTTTAGTATTTGAACTGAATTTTCATTTAAAGTGGCTTTAAAATCATCTGCCGCAGCCGGTTTTTCAACAGAAAACAAATTATCATATAACCGGACCTCGGCATTGACGGCATGTTTTGCTGATACCCAATGAAGTGTTGACTTTACTTTTCTGCCATCCGGCGCATCCCCGCCACGGGTCGCAGGATCATAGGTGCATCGCAATTCAACAACTTTACCGGTTTCGTCTTTTATAACATCCGTGCAGGTCACAAAATACGCATATCGCAGCCGGACCTCACGCCCGGGTCCCAGACGAAAAAACTTTTTCGGCGGGTCTTCCATAAAGTCATCCTGTTCTATATACAACACTTTTGAAAACGGTATTTTCCGGATTCCCATGGTTTTATCTTCAGGATTATTGATGGCGTCCATTTCCTCTGACTGGTCATCCGGATAATTCTCGATAACCACCCGAAGCGGGTTTAAAACACCCATGACACGATGTGCCTTTTTATTTAAATCCTCACGGATACAATGCTCCAGCAATGCGAAATCAACCATGCTGTCACGTTTGGCCACACCGATGCGTTCACAGAAATTTCTGATGGCTTCAGGCGTGTAACCGCGGCGGCGCAGGCCGGATATGGTCGGCATCCTTGGATCATCCCAACCGGCAACATAATTTCCATCCACGAGTTCAATCAGTTTTCTTTTGCTCAACACCGTATAGCTTAAATTCAGCCGGGCAAATTCTATTTGCTGAGGATGATACGCGCCCAGCGCATCCAATATCCAGTCATACAGATCCCGGTTATTTTCAAACTCAAGCGTGCAGAGGGAATGGGTAATCCCTTCGATGGAATCAGACAGACAATGGGCAAAATCATACATGGGATAAATACACCATTGATCTTCTGTTCGATGATGATGATGTTTACGTATCCGGTATAATGCCGGGTCACGCATAATAATATTCGGGGACCCCATGTCAATCTTTGCTCGCAGAACACATGCCCCTTCTTCTAATTCACCGTCTTTCATTTTTTGAAACAATTCCAGATTTTCTTCTGTTGACCGGTCCCGATACGGACTATCAACTCCCGGCGCCTTCAAGGACCCCCTGTTCTGCCTGATCTCATCCGCACTCTGGGTATCGACATATGCCTTTCCTCTTTGAATTAATTCAACGGCATACGAATAAAGCCGCTCAAAATAATCAGAGGTAAAATAAAGATGCGTATTCCAGTTAAACCCCATCCAACGGACATCTTCTTTGATTGCGTTAACAAATTCGACGTTTTCTTTTCCCGGATTTGTATCATCAAATCGTAAATGGCAAGACCCGTTGTATTCATTAGAAAAACCAAAATTCAAACAAATAGATTTTGCATGACCGATATGAAGATATCCGTTCGGTTCCGGTGGGAACCGGGTGACCACACGACCATCATATTTGCCGGTCTGTATATCATCTTCAATAATATGACGAATAAAATTCGGTGGAACAGATACTTCATTTATTTCATTTTTCTTGCCGCTGTGAATATTTGGCTCTGGCATTATCAAAGGATCTCCCTATTTAAATTCATTTTGCATACAAAACAGTGGAATTATCTACCATACCTTTCAGGTAAGAAACAATCATTTCCTTGGCGATCGGGCCAGCACAGCTGGAACCGTGTTTTCCATGTTCAATCAACACGGAAACAACGATTTCAGGATTTTGCGATGGCGCATAACCGACAAACCATGCATGAGATTCATAAGAAACATTATTTTTCTTGTGTTGACTCTCCTTTTCCGTTTTTCGGCTAACCACCTGAGCAGTCCCTGTTTTACCACTGATGTCAAATTCATCATCATAAACATACCACCGGGCAGTGCCTTGCTTACTATGTACGACCGCTCTCAATCCTTTTCTGACAAGATCCAGTGTTTCTTTGCTGACCGGCAACTTTCCGATTATTTCCGGCTGAGCAGTCTTGACCGCCTGGCCTTCCACCGTTTGAATCGATTTTAAAATCTGCGGCTTAAACTCAGTTCCCCCGTTGCCCACCGCACCGAATAAAACCGCCATTTGAAGAGGGGTAACCAGATTATATCCCTGACCAATGGCAATGGACAAATTCTCTCCCCCCTGCCATGAAATTCCGGTTTTTTTTTTCTTCCACTCAGCTGTTGGAATCAGTCCGCCGGACTCCAGATCCAGGTTAATACCGGTTGGAGATCCTAAGCCGCATCTTGTTGCATACCATGCCAGTCGATCCACGCCGAGTTTTTTACCCATATGATAGAAAAAAACATCACAGGATTGCGCCAGGGCATCGATGATATTGACCTTTCCGTGCCCCTGTTCTTTCCAGCAGCTATAAACGCGATTACCATACTGATAGCTTCCGGGGCAATAACAGGTGGTATTTTCATCGATCAGTCCTTCTTCAAGCGCGGCAATCGCTGTGACGATTTTATATGTTGACGCCGGCGGATAAAGACCTTGAACCGCCTTGTTCATCATGGGACGGTTGGGATTAGAAACAAGGCGGTGCCACTGTTCTGAGGAAATGCCATTAATAAAATCATTTTGACTAAATGTCGGGCTGCTGGCCATTGCAAGAATTTCGCCGGAAAAAGGATCCATGGCGACAACAGCGCCAACCTTGTCCTGCAGCTGCGCTTCGGCAATAGACTGTAAAGCAAAATCAACGGTTAAAAAAATATTATGCCCGGGTTCCGGTTCCACCGTATCCAGCACCGCTACAACCTGGCCGTTGGCATTCATCTGAACAATTCTGCCACCGGGAATACCGCTTAAATAAGTCTCATATGCTTTTTCAACGCCATATTTTCCAATAGAATCCCCGCCTTTTTTATATCTGCAACTACCGCTTTTCAGTTCACCGGCATTAATTTCCCCCAGGTAACCGATTAGATGTGAAGACAACGCATCATAGATATAATTTCTACGGGCATTTGTATCAATGACAATTCCCGGAAGTTCAAACCGATGGGCGGATATGGCTGCCAATGCATCCCTACCGATATCTTTTTTCAAAAGCACCGGTCGGTAACCATGTCCTAATTTCTTTTTATGAATTATTTCAACGATCTCATCAGCAAATTCAGGAATATAGACAGACAGGTTATCGATTATCAGTTTTAGCGGCTTGGCATCGCAGGGAATAATGCTTAAATCAAATGAGGGCCGGTTTTCCACCAATAACTTGCCGTTTCGATCAAAAATCAGGCCCCGAACCGGCTTTACACGCTGAATCCGGATACAGTTATTCTTTGACATTTTAAAATAATGATCCCCCTGAATTATCTGCAGATAAAACAGTCTTGCTGCTAAAATCCCAAAAGCTGCGCCAACAACTATCATTATAACGAATAAGCGCCTTTTATACCAGTCATTATCAACCGTGTAAAAAAACTTATGAAAATCTTTCGAAGAAATCATCACCTATCCAAACCGCTGTCCGGAAAAACAAAAAAATTAAATTTGATGGCGTCATAAAAAGTCCCATCTACTGCGTTGTAGCGATTTTTCAGCCATTCAAGATACTACATGTATGATTTCTTGCCTGAAAAACCACTCCGCCTTGCCAAATCTTATGGTATTGGTGGAACTTTTAACTTAGCCATCTCAATACTTTTTACGAGAGTGTCAAAGATGAAATGTCGCAAAATTGCGCGGCCATTTTTTGTGTCTGTGAGGCACAACTTGAGGCGCATAGTGGGCTACGTGACTCAAGCCGTAACGACGCAGACGCGAAAAATGGCAAGAAGGATGTGTCAGTTCAGAGTTAACACGACACTAGACCCTCTCCCTTAATCCACCCGTAATTAATTTATCAATTCTGTTAAATATATAATCAAACATAAAATAAACCATCGGACTGGAAATCACTGCCCAGATAAGCTGTGTCACCAAAACGCTGCCGCTATAAAAAGAAAAATTAACCGTTATTGTTTGAAGTGAAATCACCATGCCGAAAATGATATTTTCCATTAAAACAGAAAGGATGATGACCATTTGGAATAAAATTGAATTTTTAAAATGAAAATAAACCGTTGCGGTTCTAAAGCAAATCAAAATCAGAATATAGGTGGCGATATGAATACCGATTATTCCCCCGGACAGCAAATCCATGAGGCATCCGGATAGTAAAATCACCGGCAATACGCCGATACTGGATCTAAACAGGGTCAAATAGACGACAAATGGAATCAGCAGATCATATTGGGCGAATAATCGAAAAAAAGCCGGAAACAGGGTTGTCTGAATGCAGATCAAAAAAACGGAAAAAATAAAATATACCAAAAAATGCATCAGTCTTCCATATTATCCTGCGACGGCGGCCTTAAAATAATCATAACTTCTTCAAGCGTTGTGAAATCCACATAAGGGGTTAACTCAACATCCTGAAAAAGTCCCGAGTTTCTGCGAATAACCTTTGAAATATAACCCATTCGAATGCCTTTGGGATAAATACCGTCAAATCCGGAGGAAACAACATTATCACCAATTTTGATATCACGCTTTCGCAACGCAAACTCAAATCGACACAGGCCCCGGGTCACACCCTGCGTAAGTCCACGGGCACGGGTTCTCTGAACCAGGGCATCCACCGAACTGTTTCGGTCAATGATCAAAAGGACTTTTGCATCACGTGAAGAAGCCGTCAGGACATATCCCACAATACCTTTGGGAACAATCACCGGACACCCTGCGGTGATGCCGTCATCCGTCCCTTTGTTAATGATAATCGTTTTGTACCAGGGGGAAGGATCCCTGGCAATGACTTGCGCGGCCTCCAGATGAAACGGGCTCTGCTGTTTAAGTTTTACAAATTCAACAAGGCGGTTATTGGAAAGTTCAATTTCCCGGCATCCATTATTTTTACGAATCGCCTGTGCCAGCTTTTTCTTTAATTCATCATTTTCTTTTGAAACAGAAATTAAAAAAAAATAATGCGTCCATATATCGTCTATAAGGTGCATAGAAGACGAAAATGCTGCCTGAAATGGTGATACGAGAAATAATGCCGTGCGGGTTGCGACATCACCAACGGAGGAATGCCGCAGATAAGCGAATGAAAATACTATTATGTAAAGGCCGATTAAAACAACTGCCCC
>CAZQLG010000222.1:0-5347 GCA_964594105.1 uncultured Desulfococcus sp.
TTTTACCGGGTCGGCAGCACCAAAAAGCAGCAGATCAACACCCGCATTGTATCGGCAACCAACAAAAATATAGAACAGATGATTAAAGACAAAAAATTCCGAAAAGACCTGTTTTTCCGGATCGGCGTTATTAAGATTGAAGTGCCCTCCTTAAATGAACGGCAAAACGATATCATGCTCCTTGCCGGACATTTTTTAAATGAATTTTCAAAAAAATTTGATGCAAAATTTACAGGTATTTCCGAACAGACAAAAAAAATCCTCATGAATCATACCTGGACAGGCAATATCCGTGAGCTGAAAAATATTATTGAAAGAGGCGTTTTAATCGGCACCGGACCGGAACTGACGGCTCAGGATCTGGGATTTGCTGAAATCAAATCCGAAAAGATTCCTTTGGCACCCCTTGACCAGCCCTACCCGTCCATACCGCCGGATGGGATGGACTTTTGCCAAGCTCAGCAGGCGTTTGAAAAATTTTATATTGATGCCGCATACGTAATGGCAAACGGCAATGAAAGCCAGGCGGCAAAACTTTTAAATATAAACCATCACACGTATCGGTATCGGAGAAAAAAACTAAAATGAAACCCGTTAGAGATATCTATCCTTAGATTTCCTGGCCGGTCAGCTCCTTGAAAATCAGCTCAGCGGTAAAAATACCACCGGCAATGCCGGGGCTGTTTTTAGTCGCAGATACGTTATAAAGATTGGCCGGACAGTTTTCTTCCCAGATGGGGCCTTTAAGAATCTCTCCAACCGTTAGTCGCCGGCCGTAAGCATTCCCCAATTCACTGTTAGTTTCATTTTCAATGTCTATCGAAGAGAGAATTTCAGCAAACAACACCCGGGATCTGATACCGGGAAAAATATTTTTTTCCAGAATGGAAATAATATCATCGACCAGGCGGTGTTTAAATTTTTCAACTGCCACCGGCCCTTTTTCGTAAATCTTTTTTTCCTGGTCATAATTTCCCGGGCAGAAAACGACTAAGGCGTCTTCATTATCCCTACCCGCTTGACCGTATCCATTAGCAGAAGGAGAACCGATAAACAGCCCTCGAGGTGACACGGTGATATCCGGATTATTAAAATTTACTTCATTGCCGTCCTGCCACCAGTAATTGCGACCTTTCATATCTGCAATAGCTTCCAGTCCCCTTTTAATTCCGATACAGCATGTCGGAAAGCTGTGTGACGGGGTATAGTCAAATTTTTCGGTTCCACTTCCTAAAAGTTTAGCGGTTAAGCGGGGGGAGATATCACTAAACAGAAAATCACATTCATAAGACGATCCGTCTTCACAAATGACACGGGTTACCACATTATTAATAGTTTCCAGATGGATTACTTTTTTACCAGTTTCAACACAACCACCGGCTGTTCTGATGACTGATGCCAAAGAATCAAAAAAATGAGAAAAGCCATATTTCGGATACCAGGCCCCTTCGTGATAGTTTCCAGTGGCTACAATATAAGCAATGGCAGACATTTCCGATTCGTTTTCGGCAAATATGCCGCCGTGGCCGTAGAGGATTCGACGAATAGGATTATTGATTTTGTGTTGGTCGAAAAATTCCTTTAATGACAAATAAATAGTCTGACCGAGCTTGAGCTTCATTTCCAAAGGGACTTTGCCGGTCATCATAAATTTTGTTGCCATGAGAAAGCGTCCCTGGTTGGCTACATTTCGTCTGTAATGAGATTTAAAGGTTTTAAAAATAGCAATCATGTCATCAAACAGGGCATCCAGATGTTCACTTTCCTCGGGGAAAAGACACTTTAATTCTCGCCTGAAATTTTCCAGCCCCATAGGAACTTTGAAATTGATGCAACAGTAATTGCAGGCGTCATCCCGGTTTCCAATGAAAAGTTTCTCGAACCCATCTTTGGACATGGGCACAAACGGATTGGATTCATGGAGATTTAAAAATTTCAGGAAACGAGCACCAAGCATTTGTTCACCGAATTCCCAAACATACTGTGGACCCATCGAATACGGCATTTTATTAAAGGTCAGGCATCTACCGTGACCGCCGATGAGCTTTTTATTAAATTCAAGAACGGTTACGTGATGACCAATATTTGCAAACAATGCGCCTGAAGCCATCCCGCCGATGCCGCTACCGACAACAACAATTTTTCTGGGATTTCCGTTCCAAAGTGTCTGTTCATGTGCCCGGAAAAATGGGTTGGATAACTGCTCTCTTATTTCTTTGAGCCTGACTTCTGATTTTTTTCTGGCGATTTCGATAATCTCATTTAGTTTCATTAGATGCCAATCGTTTGAATAAATTATGATCCTATGGCCCAACGTAAAAATAGTTACATCTGCTCTGATCGGATTCAGACGAAAGCAATAAATTAAGTTGCCCGAACCCGAAGCACCCGGCCATTAGCAGGCGCCAATATCCTACAAATATATGTAGCATTATTCATGCCACTGAAACAAAAATCAATGCATTCCATGACCCGATAAAATTAGATAATTTACGAAATGAATATTCGAAAAACTTCTATTTTAAATTAATCGCCACCCATTGATACATTCCATCAATTTATCTTTTAATACAAAAATCGACTATTTACAGGATTCCAAAATAAGCGCCCGATCTTCATCATTTGCAGTTCAAGCTTGGCATATATTATGCATTTCCAATAATCATAAAGACCGAAATTAGAGCGATGATAAACTATTTTAAATTCCGAGACAGAATCTGAAATGGTAAAAAATGACCTTATTCGAAAAAATAAAAAATCTAAACCTGCTTCTCATTGATGATGATGAATGGATAAGAGATTCCATGCGTCTATTTTTTGAAGCGGAAGGATGTCAGCTTATTGCACTCGAAACCGCCGAGCAGGCCATTGAATTACTCAAAATGCAGCTGTTTGATATTATCATTGCTGATTTCAGGCTGCCGGGGATCAACGGCATTGAATTTTTTAAAAGAACCCGGGAACGCCACAAGTATTCTTTAAAAATTTTGATCACCGCCTATATGAATAATGCAGTTGCCAAGGCGGCAAAAGAGGCTGGTGTTCATGATTTGATTGAAAAGCCGTTTAATCCTGAAACCATTGAAAAATCTCTTTCCAGGCTCCTGACCCGATCTTCGAGTCGACAATCAAAAGATTTCAAATAGCGTCGGATCGTTAAAAAGGATTTGATAGAAAAAGAAAAAAATGACTGCCCAAATAAAACATCTTGCCGAGTTAAATACTGCTTTAAGAGTTCTGATAGAACATACAAATAATTTAAAAACGCTATTCGATGTTCATTCCATCCCTAAAGCAACTCAATTAAGAGATGTTGTTGACATCATCGGTTCCGAGTTACTTGATCCTGCATTCTCCGATTACTTCCGTTCTTTACAAAGATCAAAACAGCTTGAAAAATTTCAGTTTTTAAATGGCATGTACCTGATGCCAGTTGATGGGTCACAATATTTTTCTTCCAAAACCATCTCCTGCCCAGGCTGTTTAACAAAAAAGCATAAAAATGGTGACACGACTTATTCGCACCAGGCCCTCGGTGTATCAATTGTTCACCCGGACATGCGGCAAGTCATTCCCTTAGCGCCGGAACCGATTCAAAATATTGATGGCAGCGCCAAGCAGGATTGTGAGCGCAATGCCGGCAAGCGGCTATTAAGTAAAATTTGAACCACCCATCCGAAACTCCAAATCATCATCACTGGCGATGGTTTATACGCCAATCAACCTTTTCATTCTGATAGCATTTTTTATGCATCAAATCCTCGAATTGTCAGATCCTTTATTCCAACAATGCCGGGCCAAATTCAGCGCCCGGAAAGAGTACTGGAATCAATTGCGTTGTACAATCAGGATACTCGGCTTCAGCAATTGGGAGCATTTGCTGAAATTCATCATATCTCCTCCGGAAGAGGAAAGACCGCCATAAATTCTTCCCCTCCTGAAAAATCACTTCCTTTTTTTCGCAGATTCACAATCTGTTTGGATTGCTGTTTCTAAATTTTGAGAACAACTCGCCAAATTTAATTTCTGACGGTCATCCGCATCAAAAAATGACTCCGCCTTTACAATTTTGGCAAGGCAGGCTATAGTTTTTGCATCAAAAAACAAATCAATTCAAAAATCTATTAGTCACCGTGAATTGCTGGTGAATTGCTGATGTTAATATAAAAATAATTCGGAGATCATAATGAGCAAATTATTTGAAACAACGGAAATCAACGGGATGAAACTCGCCAACCGGTTTGTACGATCTGCCACGTGGGAAGGCATGGCGGCTGATGACGGCGCGGTAACCCCGAGATTGACACAAACCATGGTTGATCTGGCCCAAGGCGGTGTAGGTATGATTATATCCGGGCATGCTTATATCAGCCCGGAAGGTCAGGCCGGTCCCTGGCAACTGGGAATATACAAAGATGAACTGATTGATGGTTTAAAAACCATGACCGATGCAGTTCATCAAGCCGGCGGTAAAATCATCGCCCAGCTGGCCCATGCCGGGCATTTTGCGATCAAGGCATTAACCAAAAAACCGCCCCACGTGGTGTCTGATTATAACGGCCTGTCAAAATCCCCCCGCCACGAATTGACAATTGAGGATATCAAAAACCTTGTCAAAACATTTGCCAAAGCCGCGCAAAGAGCAAAAACCGCCGGGTTTGACGGGGTCCAGATTCATTCGGCCCATGGGTACCTGCTCAGTCAGTTTTTATCCCCGGCCTACAACCGCCGTGAGGATGAATATGGCGGGTCCATAGAAAACCGCGCCCGTGTTCATGGACAAATTTACAATGCCATTCGAAGCGCTGTGGGAAAAAATTATCCGGTGTTGATTAAAATTAACTCTGAAGACCACATTGAAAATGGCCTCAGCCTTGAAGATTCCATTGCTGCATCAAGAATTCTCGTGGACGCGGGAATCGATGCCATTGAACTTTCCGGCGGCACATTATCTTCCGGCAAACTGTCACCCAGCCGGGGAGGCATCAATAAAGAAGAAAAAGAAGCCTACTTTAAGGAGGCCGCAGCGGCTTATAAAAAAGCAATGGATATCCCCCTGATCCTGGTAGGGGGCATGCGGTCATTAAACGTTGCTGAAAAAACGATAAACAGTGGCGCAGCAGATTATATTTCCATGTGCCGGCCGTTTATCCGGGAACCCGGCCTGATCAAAAGATGGCAATCCGGCGACACACGCCCGGCCAGATGCAAATCCGACAACCTGTGTTTTGGCCCGGCGTTGGAAGGCAAAGGCCTTTATTGCGTAACCGATGAACTTGAAAAAGCCAAACAATCATAGAATGATTAATTTGCATAAAATATAAATTCACCACAGAGCTCACTGAGA
>CAZQLG010000223.1:0-5325 GCA_964594105.1 uncultured Desulfococcus sp.
GGCAGCCTCGCCGGGTTGCCGCGCCAGACAATCTTATCATTATAGATTAAGGCTGCCGCCGGGATGCCTTGCACTTTAAAATATTGAGACATGGAACCATCCTCTTTGGCAATGGGATAGGTTATGGAGTTTTCTTTTATAAATTCAGTTATTTTTTCAGGAGTGGCGGATCTGTTTACCTTTGTAAGGCCGATTACCTGAAGGCCTTTATCCTTATAGTCTGTATATATTTTTTGGATTTTTGGCGCCTCCCGTCGACAGTATCCGCACCATGCCTCCCAGAACAACAGAAGCGTAGTTTTTTGATTTTTTACGTCGATTTCATCTTTTCCCTGAAACCATGTTTCAATGCCCCAATTTGTCGTCATATCCATCCCAATAATGGAGATTTCCTGGTTTAGTTTTCGGGCACTGGATGCGAATCTTGTGCTGCTGTATGTTATTAGAAATTCAGCAAGCTTTTTTTTGGCAAGTGCTATTTGTTCATTTGAAATGAGTTCTTTAATGGAAATTATTTCTTTTTGGGCATTGTCGTTTAACTCGCTATTCTGTTTTTGTGCGGGGAGAATTTTTTTTTCAATGGCCAGAAAACGCTGGTTGAAATTGTGCTCAAGCTGATTGACTTTTTTCTCCAGTGCGTTGACTTTTTCTTGAAGCGCTGGTATTTCAGCATCAGCTGAAAAGGTAGGTAGGGCAGATAGGTGGATAATTGCAACAATAGAAAAAAGAACAGCAATAAAATGGCGGTTATAATTCATTGGATTCACCTTAATTATAAAAATAAAATCTGGCAGAGTTTTGGTAATAAGTCAGTTCAAACACTTTAATATTTAAATTTTGACTAAAATTTTCAAAGCTTGAAAGATTGTCGAGGTTGCTGCAGGTACAAGGAAGATGCTTTTTCGCTATAGCCCGGCTATGCGGGAAAGCATCTGACACCGTAGATGCAGTAAGACCAGCAATCCCTGACTTGTCAATGATCAACTAAATTGTATTTTTTTTTGAGTTCTGAGTAGACTACCGCCGGCACCATGCTTTTAATATCCCCGCCGAACTGGGCGGCTTCTTTAATGATAGAAGAGCTGGTAAAAATCCATCGCAGACCGGTCATGAGAAAAACAGTCTGGATTCCACGGTTTAATTTTCGGTTCATCAGCGCCATCTGGAATTCGTATTCAAAATCCGAGACCGCCCGCATACCCCTTAAAATTGCCTGGGCTTCCCGTTTTACCGCATAATCAACGAGAAGTCCGCCATAGGAGGCGATTTCAGTATTATTGGCACATGGTAAAGAAGCTTCAAGCAATTCCATTCGTTCTTTAACTGTGAAAAGGCTTTTTTTTGCCGGGTTTTCCAGTATTGTTACAATAATTTTATCAAACAGCTTCAGGCCGCGTTTGATGATATCGATGTGCCCATTGGTGACCGGATCAAATGATCCGGGATAAATTGCGATCCGTTCCATTGAAATGAATCCTCGGTTTGGTTTTTAAGTTTTAATAAAATTCTTTCTCTCCGTGTTCTCTGAGTGCTCTGTGGTGAAAAAAAGAATTCACATGGCCATCATCGTTTATCTGTTCCGGTATAGATGCGATGCTAAAGCGTCCCTGCGAGATTTTTCTGTAACACAACCGTCAAAAAAGAAACAAGTGTTTTTCCATAGGTCCTCTGGTCGGTTAACTCGATACCGGAAAGTCCGTCCGGGATCGGTTCTGTGATGGAATGCTCTATGATGATTGTTGCGCTACTTTTCAAAACGTTTCTTTTTATCAAATTTTTTATTGTTGGGCCAATAATGTTTTTGTTGTAGGGAGGGTCCATAAAAACAAGGTCATAAGCCGGAAATTCGGGCTGAAGACAGTTCATGTTTTTAAAGATATCCCAACGGATAACCCGGGCGCGGGTATCTGCTCTGCAGGCGATGATGTTCTTTTGGATCGTTTTTACGGCAGATGGTGATGAATCAATAAAAACAGCATTCTCAGCACCTCGGCTTAATGCTTCAATGCCGAGTGCGCCGGTTCCAGCAAAAAAATCAAGCACGGATGCGCCGGGTATTTGAGTGGCCAGAATGTTAAATATGGATTCCTTTACCCGGTCGGCGGTGGGACGTATCGCAGCCCCCCGGATAGAAATTAGTTTTTTGCCTTTAAACGTGCCGCCGATTATTCGCATGACAGGTCTTTTATGAGCGGTTTGTTTTCTGGGTGAATTTTTTAAGGTAGGATTTGTCAACCTTTATTATTTTAGCTGTTTTGGCAATATCATGATTGTTTTCTTCAAGCTTGCGGGCAATGAATTCTTTTTCAAAATTTTTACGGGCCTCGTCGAGTCGATCAATGGAAAAAATGGATGATTCCCTGGAGTACGCAGCCTGTTTTTTGAGGTTGTAAGGCGCGGGGATATCATTGGCTTCAATAATGTCGTCTGAAACAATAATTGACAGGCGCTCCAGCAGATTTTTGAGTTCCCGGACATTTCCCGGCCATGTGGCGTTCTGTAATATTTCCATTGCCGCCAGCGTGAGACTTTTTGCGGTGGCTCGGTCTTTGTCAGCGATTTGATGGAGCAGAATTGTCACCAGTTCAGGAAAGTTTTCCCGCCGCTCTCGTAAAGGCGGGACAATCATGGGAACGACATTTAAGCGGTAGTACAAGTCTTGCCGAAAACGGCCGGCTTCTATCTCTTTTTCCAAATCCTTATTGGTGGATGCAATGATGCGCACATCAGCGGTTAGCATCCGGCTGCCGCCGACCCGTTGAAAACGTTTTTCCTGGAGAATGCGTAAGATAGAAGCCTGTGTTTTAAGCCCCAGGTCGCCGATTTCATCAAAAAACAGCGTCCCCTGATCCGCGAGCTCCAATTTTCCTTTTTTTTTGGCAGTGGCTTCGGTAAAGGCGCCTTTTTCATGGCCCAGCAATTCACTTTCAATGATTTCATCGGATAAGGTGGCACAGTTGACATCAATCAACGGGTATTCTGATCTTGAGCTGAATTGATGGATCATGCGGGCGACCAGTTCTTTGCCGGTGCCGTTTTCGCCGATAATGAGAACCCACGCATCTGTCGGCGCGGTAATGCTGATTTGCTTTCTCAATTCCTGAACGGCTGGGCAGTTTCCGGTGATGGAATTTTTTTCCATGGTTTTTTTTCGCAAGTATCGGTTTTCTTCTTCCAGTCGCCTGAAATTTAGCGCATTATTGATAGACACGATTACTTTGTCGATGGAGAGCGGTTTTTCAATAAAATCAAAAGCGCCTATTTTGGTTGCATTGACTGCGGTTTCGATGGTCCCGTGTCCGGTAATCATAATGACCGGGGTCGTGGGGGAGTTCTTTTTGATTTCTTTTAATGTATCAATACCGTCTATGCCGGGCATCCAAATATCCAGAAGCACCAGGTCCGGGGATTCTGATTCTAATATTTTCAGCGCTTCATAACCGTTTGTAGCGGTAATGGTCTCAAATCCTTCATCTGAGAGGATGCCGGAAAGGGATTTTAAAATAGACGTTTTATCATCAACGATCAAGATGGAGGGAAACATTTGTGTTTACTCCTTTGTGTCCGATTATTCAGCCATTTTATATAGCTTATTTGAAATAACCGTTTTTATAATCATAACCCGGATCAGGGTCCATTTTACTGAAAATATTAATTATTTCTAATTGTTTATGCCTATTGACAAACTCTTTAAGCGCAAGATTAACCGTAGCCTTTTTTGTCTTTAATCCACTTATTTCTAATGCCTCATTCAACAATTCATTATCTATTGCCAGGTTCGTCGCCATATGGCACCTCCTTTTTGACACATTCCATTACACAAGCGATTGTGTGTCAATAGATGTTTTGAACTGGCTAATCTTGGTGCTGACTGCGATTTCGTTTGATATCACATTTTGTATTTTAAGGTTTATGGGTTGTTAATTTTGTGATTGACGGATGGATGATTTTATAAATTTATCAGTCATTTTTCCCCGTTTTTTTATCAAAAGCGTCAAGGGCAGGCTTGATATCTTCTTGAAAGACCTGATTCCTTCCTTGATTCTTTGCAGTGTACAAAGTTTTATCGGCGCGGTCCATAAAATCTTCATACGAAACGCGTTCGTTACCAACCATCGAGACGACACCAATACTTACCGTCATCCGTACCGGTTCGTGTTTTTTATTTAATACGAACGGTTTGTTGCTAATTTCGATGCATAATTGTTTAGCAACGGCCACCGCCTCGGGGGCTGAGGTGTCGGGCAATAACACGGCAAATTCCTCGCCGCCATAACGCACAACGATATCTTCAGTGCGAACCCGACCAGACAGTATCTTGGCGATGTATACCAGGCAGTGGTCACCAAACGGGTGCCCAAAGGTGTCGTTGATATTTTTAAAGTGATCGATGTCGATCAGTAGCAGCGACAAGTCGCTGTTATGCCGGTTATGACGACTATATTCTATTAAAAAGCGCTCGTCGAATTTTCTTCGGTTAGCCAAGCCTGTCAGTGGATCATGCCGGGCCATTTTTTCCTGTTGCGCCGCATGGATTGAGGCGACCGTAATATTGATTAGCGGGCGAATAAAACGTAAGAGTCCAGCATCATAGCCACCGGGCCTGTTCGCGATACCGAGCATGCCTAGATAGTTGTTGCCGAGAATTAAAGGTATGCCCATAAATGAGTTGAGCGCTGGGTGGCCTTCCGGGATTCCGCCTGCGCGCGGATCGGTCCCTGGATCGTTAGAGATTAATGTATTGCCCGTATAAATTACATGTCCGAAAAGGCTGTGTTCCTTATCAAACGACAAGCCGTCGGGCGCCTGCTTTTTGTAAAAATGAAGCGTTTCTTCATCCCAGGCGACATTGGTTATCGCGTGCGTTTTCAGAAATGGCTGACCATTGGGTTTAATAAGTCGTTCACCGAGGAAGCCATATTCGGAATTTGTTAGTCTTAGAAAATTAGACAGTAGGCCGTCGAACAACAAAATTGTATCGGCACCCATCGCAAAATCACGGTTAAAATCTCCTAAAACTGCCAATAGATCGTTGGTGTCATCCATGGATGGCTGAAAGCGCGCGTCACAATCACCATAACTATCGATCGATTCTGGCTTAATCATAAATATTCTTTTCTGTTTTGAGGTTACGCATACCCGTCCACCTGTCCTTCAAACCGGAAACTCAATAATAAATTTGAGGCCCCATGGGGGTCATTGTTCTCGATATGGATTTTACCCTTAGGGACTGGGGGGCTGGTATCACCTCTTGATTTGAATCATTATTCTATTCAATAATTTTTTCAGCTTTTTATCTTCCAACAACTTTTTCCTGAAAGATGA
>CAZQLG010000224.1:0-5311 GCA_964594105.1 uncultured Desulfococcus sp.
AGTGGAGTATACACTATTTTTGCTTTTTCCGCCGCGTAGCGGCTTCGTTCAACAAAGCGCTTTAACTCGGAGCGCAAAAAGCCGCGCCCGGTTAAGCGCAACGTTATGCATTAGAGAGTTTGTATGTTATCTCAAGAATTCAACAGTCTAAGGGCCAGATTAAGTGACGATGTGGCCTTCTTTAAATTACGTTGTAACGATTCAACTAATAGAGAAATCATGAGAAGGTCTTATGTTAGATCCTTCTTTGTTTTTATAGAAGGGTACATGTATGGATTCAAGCAGCTATCGTTAAAAATTTCAGAAGAGATCAACGGAGTAAAGCTTAAGCCAGAAGAAATTATTGCTTTAAAAGAAGTTGAGATACTTGTTGATTCGAACGGCGAGTTGAAAGAACGTCCTAAATATACTCCAGCAAAGAATAGCCTAATCCTCGTTTTTAAAGCTATATCAAAACAACATGAAGCTGATTTTACTCTGAATAAGGGGGATAATGGATGGAGTTGCTATTGTGACTCGATCAAAATTAGGGATCGACTTATGCACCCCAAAAGCCCACATGATCTTGAAATTTCAGATTCTGAATTACAGTTAGTTGACACAGCATATAGTTGGTTTTCCGGTCAACTTCGGAATTTAGAGAGCTCAATAGCAATCGCAGCAAGGTCAAATGCATAACAAATCAATTAACTCTGGCTAAAAAAGCCGCGCTTTTTTAGCAGGTTATTTCAAGCGTTGGGCAGAAAAAAGGAAACCGAATCTCTATGAGTAAATTTGACCGCAAGAAACATGTATTTCATTCGCCTGATTTTGAAGAAATCATCAAGGATACAATCCGTTTTTTTAACGGCACTCCTGTACAATCAATACCAGTACCTGAGAGATTTCATGGCACTGGCGTATATGCGATCTATTGCATTGCCAAAACAGGTATATATAAAGACTTTCACGAGATCAATCGCACATCATACGATGTGCCAATCTACATAGGCAAAGCAGTCCCTCAAGGCTGGAGACAAGCCAGAGCTTCAAGTTCAACGGAAGCTCTAAGCTACGAATTAAATAATAGGATTCGGGAGCATAGAAGAAGCATTGATCAAGGAGCCAATCTAAAGCTAAGTGATTTTCATTGTCGACTCATGATCCTTGAAGGAGCTGAGAGTGACCTGATTGGTACGGTTGAGGCTGCTCTCATTCGATCATACAAACCCATTTGGAACTCATTGATCGATGGTTTTGGCAATCATGATCCGGGAAGCGGAAGATACGAACAAGCGATGTCTGATTGGGATGTCTGCCACCCGGGGCGAACGTGGGCAAAGAAATGCCAAGGAAAACACAATAGCAAGAGGGAATTGATTAAGAGTATTGATGCGTTCATGAAAAACCTTAGGGAGAAATGTAGCAATGGATAATATATCCAGTTTAGAACTTTTTTCTGGAGCCGGAGGTCTGGCACTCGGCATGGCCAAGAATGGCGTTCACCATAAAGCTTTGGTTGAATGGAATAAAGATGCATGCAACACTCTGAGAGATAATTTTAAATCTGAGATTGTGCACAATATGGATATATGTGATTTTGAGTTTAAAAAATTCGGTCACATAGACGTGGTTGCAGGTGGCCCGCCTTGTCAGCCGTTCTCATTGGGTGGAAAACACAAAGGAAGTATGGACCATAGGGATATGTTTCCCTATGCTTGCAAGGCTGTTTCAGTATGCACCCCATCTGCATTCATCTTCGAAAATGTGAAAGGCTTATTGAGAAAATCTTTTTCAAGCTATTTTGGATACATTATTCTTAGACTGACCTACCCAGGAATTGACAAAAACACTTCAGAGTCGTGGGAAGATCATCTGCATAGACTCGAAAAAGTGCATACTGCGCAAAACTATTCCGGCATCAAATATAATGTCGTGTTTCGGTTAATTGATGCGGCTGACTACGGGATTCCACAGCGAAGGGAACGAGTTATCATTGTCGGAATTAGGGATGATCTTGGTGTTGAATGGGGTTTTCCAAAGAAGACGCACTCTCTCGAATCCTTGGTGTGGTCTCAATTTGTATCAGAAGATTACTGGAAAAGGCATGGTATAAAACCAGCCGATGTGGCTTGTTATGATGGGAGAACAGGCGGCTTAATAAAAAAATTGCGGGACAATTTATGGCTTTTTGCACCAGAGATCAAGCCATGGCGTACTATACGAGATCAATTAGAAGATGTTCCATCTCCAGACAAAGAAGGAACATTCCATCCAGAACACATTTTTCGGGATGGAGCTCGCGTGTATCCCGGACATACGGGAAGTTTTATAGATCTCCCATCAAAAACGATCAAGGCCGGCGGTCATGGAGTTCCCGGTGGCGAAAATATGCTACGTACATCAGATGGTCATGTCAGGTATTACACAACCTATGAAGCAAAGTTACTACAGACTTTCCCAAAAAACTACAGTGTGCATGGATCATGGACAGAGAGCATGAGACAAATTGGAAATGCTGTTCCTGTTGAGTTGAGTAAACTTATATCTGCTTCAGTCATTAAGTGCATATCAAAAAATGGAAATGCCCAACAAAAAGATTCACTTGACTGTTTTTCGCTGCCGCAAAAAATAGCAAGTGATCTATGACGTTAGCATTTTTCAGTGACTTCAATCAAGAAGCTGACACTTCCTCAAGGAGTGCATATGGAGTCAAAGCTTGAATTGTGAATTAATGGCCGACAATACAGCTGAATTAATTCACAATTCAAGCTTTGACCCCAAACACACGTTCACTAACCGCGTTTCAATCGTCTCGGAATCTTTTCCATAGCGGTTTTTAAGTTGGTGAATAGCTTTTGAGTCATAACCTCCATAATGGTAGATTGGTGCATCAGGATATTCATTTGCCTTCTTAATAAAACCATCCCAAATTTTTTGTTCATCATTTATAGAATTTGCCCAAAAAGAATAATATAACTGCTCTTCACCCCTTGAAACCAGCAACCCGATGAGATAATAGAAATCCTGGTCCGGAAGTCCTTCAAGGTCCAAGAACAATTCGACTTCATGTCTGGAGAGTTCCGGAAGTTCTTGAATGTAGATCTTTCTAGTCCGTATCGCTAAGGCATGAAGCTCCGGACGATAACGCAACGGAATCTTTGCTTTTTTCTTTCCTTTTTGTTGCTTTCTTGGTCTAAATAGATATGAAAGTTGATTGACAGTGAAAATCCCTTTCTTTTGATATTTTAGAATCACTTTGGGAGTCATTCCACCTAACAAACTCAAATCGTCTTTTTCTATTGCTTTTGCCTCACAGTCCTTTTGGAAGTAACAGTAGGGACAATGTTTATTCAGGATGACAGGAGGTCTTTCCGCCGTTGGGTCTTGAATCCACTTGTTCAAATTCTTTAGAACTACCCCAACTTTTTTGTAAAGAGTCTCCAATTTGATTTTGTGAGCATTGTTTCTTTTTCCGACAATGACCCCTGACACCGGTTTTATCTTTTGGAACTTGGACAACACATAGCCGATAAAAGCCAACTGTAGTCTCTCTTTCTTGCTAATCTTGAGGGTTCCAATTACAAGTGTTGGAGTGTATATATTCGTTTTCTTTGAGGAAATTTCTTTTGTTTTAATGATAGAATCTGCATAAGCGTCCAAATCACCAAATGACAAGTTAGCCTCAAACAAAATCGGAACTCCCCTATTTATACCATCAGAAGAATAAGGTTCTGATTCTGGTATTTCCATTTTGATTTTGCTTAAATACTTAGCTCTATTCTTTTTGGCTTTCTCTTTTAATATGGAAATATATTCGCTGGAGATGCCTTTTCTCTTTGCGGACAACAAGAGATAGGCTTTCAGCTTACATTGAGTATACGCCACAACTGTCTCGGATGTTATCATATCTTAGTACCCATAGATTAAGGGATAGAGGGCTATTTCAAGCGAACAATAGAGAATAGAACTTAGAAGTGAGCTATAGCAAAGTGTAAATCGGGACGCCCTAACTTATTAACTTGTAAATGGGGTCTCTTTTGGCTCTTTTGAAAATTTTAAATGAGCCACGGGCAAACTTGGCCACCATATTTTGGTGCATAAAATGCACCCTACAAAACCCCAATTTTTTTAGACAGATGATCCTGATGGCAAAGAAAAAAGCTCAAGTTCAAGGCGCGCAAATCCTGAGGAACGAGGCGTACGTTGAGTGACGAAGGATGAAGCGTAACGCAAACGTTTTGGGGTCAAGTCTTTCTAACCACTTAATTTTATTGCAAACTCTTCCAAAATCAAGTATTTCAATATTCGTATATATTTTAGATGGTTATTCTCTTCCTGAAGGTGTACAAAAAATAGTGGCAACATAATTCCAATATCCCTTTAAACGGCCCCTACAAATACAAAACCCATAAATTGTTTCTTTTTCCATGTGTACATTGTTTGGTTCCTCCTTATCGGCCACCTTATTATATGGGGTAATTTTTCCGGTAAAGAATACCAACTATAGCGAAACCATAGTATTAAAGCCAATGAAGATAAATCTCATTATGAAAGATATTTATATGATAAATTATACACCCAGAGAAATAAGAAAAAAAGAAAAAAAAACGAAGAAAATAGATTCTTTGTTTTTTGTGATGGAAGTATATATTTCTGGAAGTAAATCACGCAACATATTCAAACCGGCAACATAATGACCCCAATTCTTTAAACATAGAAAAGATGTATATCGAAGTTGAGAAAACGAATTCCCGTGCAGGGGTGGCCGTAAGCAAGTCGGTTAAGCGGGGTGCAGGGATTGCAGAAAAAGAAGGGTACGGGCTGATTTAAGTTGATAAGTTAGGGGCGTCCCGGATGTCCATTGGAATTCTCCATCTTCCTGATAATCTTTATTTTGGCATGATATACGGAAAGGAAAAATAAATAATTGCAAAATAGATGTCAAGTGTTTTATAAATATTTTAAATCACTTAAATAGAAATATAGGTAATGATGACCCATTGCTTATGGGCTTCGGCAAAATGATCGCTACCAGCAGTTTATAAGTCCGGGAGTTCACCGGAAACTTTAGAATAACTTGTTAGCACCCTTAGATATCTCGGGATCTGTCACTGATGGATGTAACTCAAGCACTATACATATGGAGTCAAAGCTTGAATTGTGAATTAATGGCCGACAATACAGCTGAATTATTCATAATTCAAGCTTTGACCCCGAACATTTTGAAATGATCCATGCCCGTTCGGCAGCGGGAAAAAATACAAAAAAGGCTGTGGTAAATAATGATTACGAACAACGATATTTTACGCCGTATTCGCTATGTTTTCGA
>CAZQLG010000225.1:0-5306 GCA_964594105.1 uncultured Desulfococcus sp.
TAAGAGATATCACAATGTCGCGATGCGCTTTTATCTAAAATCATCGGCAGTCCCCCATATTCAGCGGGCGTGAACCCAAGGGATTTAAACCACACCTCATCATCTTCCATGCAAAAATAAACCGTCATATCCGGCGCAAATTCCCTGATATAAGAAACAATCTTTTTGTAAAACCGGATTCGCAGCGGTTTAAAATACCTCATTTTACCGTCAATCCCTTTGATAAATTCACCATATACAATCTTTGACTGATCAAATCGTTGCTCTATGATCGATTTTAAATCCGGCATAAATCGAAATGATCCCAGGCTGATCCAAACAATATTATCTGGTGAGATATACGTAAAGAGCAGTTCAATAATTTTTTTATACTCATCTTCACAACCGGGATAAATTATCAAAGGATCAAAATGAAATGCCACCGGATATCCCATTGCCTGGCATTTAGCAGCTGCAGACAGCCGTGACTGAATACTGGCCGTTCTTCTTTCCTCTGTTTTTACGATAGACTCCGTATTTAAAGACCAGGACATAATGGTTTTTTGATTATGCTGAAGCGATAGCAAATGATCAATATTGACTGTTTTGGTCTTAAGCTCAAGAACAGCATGCGTTTGTTTTGAAAATTTTTTGATCAGCTTTTCAGAAAATGGATATATTTCCTCCCATATCAGGCTATCTGTAAACTCTCCGGTGCCGATGCGGGTTAATTTTTTTTTAAAAAACAACTGATCAAGGGAATCATCCAAATCCTGATGATTTACATAAAATTGAAGTAGCGGCGGATGGAAATAGGATTGCAGGATGCAGTAGGAACAATCCATCGTGCAAAACGTTCCTATGTGCAAAATCATATAATCACAACAGGTATAATATTCTGTCCCCGGGCATTGTCTGACAAATTTTCCTTTATTTCTAGTCAAAAAAAGTGTTTTCTTTCCTTTTTCAACGGGCATGTCATCATTTGAGACCGTGTTGTAAACCTCCTCAGGCGATTCAACCACCTGAAAAGGAATATTGAGACGTTCGCAAATAACGCTTGTCTCCATATAATCACGGACTTCTTTATCAATGTATAAATCAGTTATCTTCAAATTCTTTTTCTAAAATTTTTGCAAAATCCGGGTGATTCTGCAATTCGTTTAACACGTGATTGATTCCTTTAAATTGCTTCAGGCTTTGAAAATGCAATTGCATTGAATAATTGATGCCCTCAAAGTCTTTCGGCGGGACCAGGTGAATTACTTCCGGCAGTTTGATCTGATTGAGAAGATTAAAAAAATTAGATTCAAAACGAATTATTTCCGGATATCGTATCTGTTTTAAATCCCGACGGATTTTTTTTATTTTATGATTCCGATCCAGTTCAGGGTCACTGAATTGATCCGTAACAATAAATTTATTGATCACATCTAAAATTGAAATATTCTTTAACCGGGCAATCTCTTTGGTCAAACGAATAATTTCTTTTTGATGATTTAAGGTGGGATGAAGCGCTTCAATAATTTGCGAAAAAGCGTTTGCTGTTTCTTCTTCCATTTCATTAAGTTCAAGGGCGATAGAAAAAGGAATGATACCAACTGCAATTTTATTTTTCAGTGAATGATGAACCGGAATTAATTTTCTCAGCTTTTTTATCAGTCCAGGATTAACATTCAGGCCAATTTTTTGCGACTCATGACTTAATTCAACCTGATCGGTATAAAAGACTGAAAGCTTTGATATCGATATGGACTGCTCGATCACATTCAGCTGACGATTAAGGGCATTATCGGCTATGGCAAGCTTTAAAGGCTGTAAATTATTGTCTGCTTCAATAATAATTCGCACATCAAGATGCTGCCAACCTAAAGAACGGCAGGCATCAATCCTTCGAAAACCGCTAACAACAATATATTTGTCGGCAGCAATATACAAAAGTATTGGGGAAGCAATTAATCCGAGATTTTTGACCGATTCAACAAGATCGTTCGTTGATATATCTGTGGTTATTTTAAATGTGGTATCATCTAAATCAATATGATTAATTGAAACGGTATCAGATATAATTTGCATGGGAAAAGTTATTGGGTAAGGGAGGTCAATGCCTCCATATATTTCTGATATGTATCATGAATAACTTTTTCCGGGAGTGCAGGCGCGGGGGGGGATTTATCCCATTTTATTGAAACCAGATAATCGCGTAAATACTGCTTGTCAAAACTGTTTTGGGGACCACCGGGGTTGTAGGTTTGTTTTGGCCAGAATCTTGATGAATCAGGGGTTAATACCTCATCAATGAGGATTAATTGATCATTGAAAATTCCAAATTCAAACTTGGTGTCGGCAATAATAATTCCCTTTTCTGAAGCAAGCGTAGCCCCTTTTTTATAAATTAAAATACTTAAGTCCCTGACTTGCTCAGCAACTTCGGCACCAACAATATTCACCGCTTCATCAAAATCAATGTTAATATCATGGGCGCCCAGCTCTTCTTTGGTTGAAGGCGTAAAAATAGGTTCCGCAAGCTGATCGGATTCTTTCAGGCCAGCCGGCAGTTTGATCCCGCAAACCTCACCGGATGTCTGATATGATTTCCATCCTGATCCGGAAATATAGCCGCGAACAACACACTCGATCGGCAATGGTTTTGCTTTTTTAACAAGCATGCTTCGATGATTTAACGCATCAGCATACAGTTTGCATGACGCAGGATATTCTTCAACATTGCTTGAAATCAAATGATTTGAAACGATATCTTCCGTAATTTTAAACCAAAAAAGTGATATTTGGGTTAAAATTTCTCCTTTCCCTGGAACGGGATTTGGCATAATCACATCATAAGCAGATATTCGATCGGTTGCGATCATTAAAATTTTATCATCCAGGTCATAAATATCTCGGACCTTTCCTCTTTTAATTAATTGGAGTTCAGGAAAATCAGTTTCAAAAATCGGTTTGATTGCCATTAAAAAATCCTTGACTGTTATTCATTAACTATTTACTTTAAAAAAAGACTATAACTTACTCATTAAATTGCTTATTAAATTCATTGATATATTTATTTAATACCGCAAGGGCCTCCTGTTTGACCTGGATAAATTCAATGCCGGTTTCAAACATGGTCGACTCACCCCGGTTGGTATACACGACCTTGCCTTTAATTTCGACCAGTTCATCTTCAATGCCAACTGAAATCTGTAAAACATATTGGGTCTGAATCGGTTCATGTGTCTCCAGTTGAAGGCCGGTTTCACTGATATTTAACGTTCGCCCCATCCCCTGGTTCCACGCTTTACCATCTGAATCAAGACTGACATAAGATAAAAGATTTAATGCGTCAATTCTCTCATGTTTGCGATTATTAATTCCCATTGTATGGCTCCTTATCACTAAGAAATATTTTTAGCTGATATAAATTATAACTATTTTACAAAATAAATTAAAAAGAAGCAATAATCATTCAATCATTCGCTTTTGAATTTTTTAAAATATCCATCAGTCTTCCGGTTGTAACTGATAAACAAGTGGCGGTGTGTAAAAACATATTCTTTAATGTCGTGGATAATTCGTCATATTCTTCTTTTAAATCAATTAAATCGATTTCTTCTGTCTCAAAATCATCAGAAACAAAAATCTGGGCAGACTGTGGTTCGTGTGAAGTAATTAAAAAAGGGACGTTTCCGATAATGTCATCCGGATTCAAAAGGCACAGTTGTAAAAAATGATTGTTGATTTTTTTAACAACGGTCGCATTGCCTTTTAATATTTTAAAAATAGTATCATCCTTTTTTTCAAAAATGGACAGCTGTTTCTGTTCCCCCATGCTTTGAAGCATTTTTATTTTTTTAAATTGAGCGTTTGCGCAAATCGTTGTCAGCTGCATCAATCGATTTTCAATTGAAAACAAAGCAATCTTCAGACTTTCACTTAAGCTGGTAAATTCTTCCAAAATTCGGTGATAATCCAATACGCCGAGCTGAACATTTGAAATCGCAGAAACGGTTGCACTCCTGACATTACTTCTTTCTTTCAAAGAATTGATACTGCCGATAAAAGCACCCTCTGTTAATTTATTAATCACGACCGGACCTTCCGGCAGTAATCGGACAACCTCAACCGTACCTTCCAGAATCACCCATAACCAGTTTCCATACTTTTCCTGAACAACGACTTCCTGACCGGCGGCAAAGGAGTCTTCATCAACAATATAGAGGTAGTCAACCAGGGGGCCTTTAATTATCGGGATACCGGAATCATCTTTACTTTCAGCTTTAGATTCTTTTGACGAAGCCTGTCCCACAATTTCGATTAAGCCATCGTCGAACATCCGTAACCCATCAAGGATTAACTCCATACGATTTTTTTGAATTGTTTTTCGGTGCAATATTTTTTCATCACTGAATTCAAACTCTGCATCTATCCAGCCAAAAAAAGAATTTAAAACATCCTGGCCTTTTTGATTCTGGTATTCAGCATCAACCGGATTGCCATCCATAATAAATATAAACCCGGGCCCTTGCGTATGCATACTCGTCAGTTTGAGTATTCCGGTACTCCCGGATCCACCGAGCAGCTGAAGGAGTTCGCCCAGATTAAGAAAATGCAGATTTCCTTTTAACACGATATTAGAATTCATCATTGCGTTATTGCGCCCATTTAAATTCATCCTGCAACGACTGTAATGTCAGTTTAAGCGCATGCGTTAAAGTGTTGCCGACCCCTTCCCCGGATAATGCGCTGGCAGAAAACGAAGAGACTTTCAGTTGACGATTCAGTTCATGATCCATTTTCTTGAAAGACATGACCGGTAACCCTTTTTTCTCAAGATCCCGCTTATTATACTGAAGCACAAGGGGGATTTTACGAATGCTTAACCCCAGTTTTAACAGGTTCTCATGAAGATCCTTTAATGAAATCATATTTTTCTCACGCCTGACCGAAAGTGAATCAGCAACAAACACGATACCGTCAACGCCTTTTAAAACAAGCTGGCGTGTTGCTTTATATTTCACCTGTCCGGGAACAGTGTATAATTGGACCCTAACATCACATCCTTTAATCTTTCCTAACCCAAGAGGTAAAAAATCAAAAAATAACGTCCGGTCGCCTTCGGTATCAATGGAAATCAATTTACCGGTAACCTGTTTTTTAAATGCTTTGTGAATATATTCAAGATTTGTCGTTTTACCACTCCTGCCGGGGCCATAAAAAACAAGCTTGCATTCAATTTGCCGATTTTTCAGATTAATTACCGCCATTTTCAACTCTCCCCAAAAGCCATCTTGACATTTATATTTTGGCAAAATTTGATGGCTTCGTAAAAA
>CAZQLG010000226.1:0-5274 GCA_964594105.1 uncultured Desulfococcus sp.
CGGGTGGTTTTATATCGAATCAGTTCAGCAATTTTATCCTGTTTGGCCGGATCACTGTGAATTCCCTCCTTGAGTACCGGGCCAAATTCAGCATAAAATATTTCATATTGATCTTTTTCCATACCGCTTAACAACTCGAATATTTTTTTCACAAGGTTCTTTCGGATGTTCATCACGAGTCGATCCTGCTGAAGGATCTCCCGGCTGACATTCAGATTCAGATCAGCAGCATCCACAACGCCTTTAACAAATCGAAAATATTCAGGGATCAGTTCCTTGCAGTCATCCATAATAAAAACGCGGCGACAGTAAAGCTGGACCCCGTGCCGACGTTCCTGATTAAATATATCAAAAGGGGCCTTAGAAGGGATATAGAGCAAGGCGGTATACTCGGTTGTGCCTTCAAGTCTGAAATGAAGCCGGGTCAAAGGCGCGGTCCAGTCGTGGGCAAGGTGTTTGTAAAATTCAGTGTATTCTTCATCGGACACCTCATTTTTATTTTGGGTCCAGATGGCTTTCATTGAGTTCAGGGTCTCTTCCCTGACAACATGGGTGGTCTTGCCCTCAATGGGTTTATCGTCGTCATCGGTAACCGGTTCATCTCTTTCGACATCCATTCCGATAGGATAACTGACAAAGTCGGAATGCTGCTTGACAATCTGGCGCAGCACCCATTCTTCGGTAAAATCCTGTTCATCTTTAGCAACCGGTTTAAGCTTTAAAATAATGGTGGTGCCCCTGGATTCTTTAATAGCCTCTTCGATGGTGTAGGAACCGTCACCGGCCGATGTCCATTTTACCCCACTTTTTGATCCGGTGGTCCTGGTCGTCAAAGTTACCTGATCGGCCACAATAAACGAGCTGTAAAACCCGACGCCGAACTGTCCGATGAGTTCAGGTGTCAGCGTATTTTCGGTTTTGGATTTTCCAATTGCTTCCAAAAAGGCGGCGGTGCCGCTTTTGGCAATGGTCCCGATATTTTCCATAACCTCATCATAGGTCATCCCGATACCGTTATCGGAAATTTCTAGGGTTTTTTCATCTTTATCCACCGCTATTTTTATTTTAAACTCGGTATCTGTATCCAGAATGTCGGGATCGGTCTGGGACTTAAACTGCAGCCTATCAATGGCATCGGATGCATTGGAAATTAACTCTCTTAAAAATATTTCCCGGTTGGAATAAAGCGAGTTGATGATAATTTTCATCAATTGTTGAACTTCGGTTTTAAATTCATGTGTCTCTTTTTGGCCTGCCATACTGCCTCCTCAATAAAAAATGTAATAATTAAATTATTTTTAAAGATACTTAAAAAAATCCTTACACAATGTGTAATGTTTAAAAATGTGTGCAAAAATAAAAATGTCAACCTTTGTCCGGCCCAATTTTTTTTAAAAACATTTTCCGCTTGCAGACAAAATTTCCAGAAACCCACCAGCTACATTATTTAATAATCATAATGCCTGTCTGAGGTATCAATAGGCAATCATATGAATGAAAATCAAATTGAATTAAAATTCAGCCCATGTTAAGATTGCGAAAAATATGAAGTATCTCGGGATTGGATCGAAAAATAATTACAATGAAATAAACCTTTTTTTACAATTTTTAGTGTTTATTTAATGCTGCAATATACGTAAATAATATGAATAACTACTTAATGGAAAACGAAGACGAGGCCCTACGGCTTGATTTAAAAATTGATGAACGCCAAATAAAAGATCAGGCTCTGTGGGCCGGTATAAAACCGGGTATGCGCATTGCCGATATCGGCAGCGGATCAGGGACAATCACTTATTTACTGAAGGAAATGGCCGGACCGGATGGTTCCGTCATTGGTGTGGATGGTTCTCGGGAAAGGATTGACTACGCCATAAAGTACTACAGCGCATCCGGCATCGAATATACATGCCGGGATATTCTTGAACCGCTGGATGATTTGGGGAAATTCGATTTTATATGGATCCGCTTTGTTCTTCAGTATTATCGCTCCAATAGCTTTGATATCGTAAGGAACCTCTCAAAGCTGCTGAAACCGGGCGGTATTATCTGCATGATTGACCAGGACAACAATGGTCTGTGTCATTTCGGTTATCCCGAACGCCTTAACAAAACGATCCAAATGCTGATGCACATCCTGGAATCTCGCCTTAATTTTGATCCTTTTGTCGGCAGAAAACTGTATTCATATCTTTATGATCTCAAATTTCAGAATATTGATGTCAATATTACTCAATATAATCTGATATTTGGTAAATTACGGGAGGTTGACCGCTTCAACTGGATGAAAAAAATTGAAATGATCGGGGAAAATGCGGAATTCGAGCTGAGTGAATATAAAGGCGGATATGAAGAATTTTGTCATGAATTTCAGACCTCTTTTGCCGACCCACGCAGGTTTTTTTATACCCCGCTGATCTCCTGTAAGGGAATAAAGCCCAGCGATATGTAAACATCGGTCAACTCAAATAAACTCATTTCGACCCCAGAACTGTTTCAAATAATTCTTTTCAAAAAATCGGGTAAAAACCGCCGCTATTAGATAGGGCTACTTTATAGTTCTCAATGCTGAATTACTTTAAGCAGCCGTTTAAGGTATCTAAAATACTTATCAGCGTATTGTACGTTCACTACCCATAAGGTATACAATTTTTCATAAGCGATATCATTATCCGCTGCATAGGCGGCAGGATAGAGGAGTACCGGCATTTCATTACGCCCGGCCTTTTCAGAAACATTCGAAAGTACCGACCTGAGAACATTGCCGGGAAGATTAACAGGATCTATAATAAAAACCTTGATGGAGCTTGTCAGCTCGGAGAGATTGAGGCCGATATCAGAAATATCGACCATGATGACGGCCCTCATCCGATGGCCCTTTGTAAGGGAATACAATCGGCGCTGCCTCTGGAAACCATGCCGCTGAAATTCCGCTGCCAGCTCATCGTAACCGTTGCCGCTATCCGGAGTAAGATCAAATGCCTTCAACATGAGTCCGCCGGATGCCTGTTTATAAAAAAGATCCAGTTCCGTCAATTTTGCGGGTTGGGTCGGTGCTAGTTCCCAGTCGCCCGGTATCGGGATCGGTTGGCTATTGCCGGGCTGATGAAAAAAAGCAAATGAGTCCACCGAGCATCCTTTAGGGTTTTTTATATTTCGGGCCGCCCCCCCGAAAACACTGTTTGGGAATTTATTGTTCGGCCGGTAATAGCAGATAAGATAGTCCATATGCATTGAATGCATGCGATAGGCGTCATTACTGAATCGCCCGATCTGGCTGAGAACGGTAAGACCGGCGTGGTGCCCTCCGGATGTCCTGGCCGCATGGTGATGGATCAGCCATGTGTCGGCATAAAACCGAATCATGCCCATATGTCCCAGAATGCGGTTATTATCCTGGTACGTAAAATGACGGGCAATTGTCGAGGTCTCGAGATAAAGCCTTTCGTAGGTTTTTTTTATCTCCTCCCTGTGCTTTCGAATCGTCTCATATTTTTCAGGATAAATAAAACCGGTTTCAAAAAAGAACTGCCACAGTTCATCCGGATCAATCCGGTTGCAGATATATGATTTCTTGTCCCCTGCCTTCTGCAAAAGGGCCATTAGTTTAACGTGAGCCTGCATATCCATATCAAGAAAAACAAGGCCGCATCGTAATCGGTGAAGATTGCCATCGATATTTATGACACTGCGGTAAACAACCTGGGCCATTATTTTGGCGATAAAGCACCCGGCAAGGTTCAGCTCCAGATCGTGGATCAGCATACCGGGCAAAAGCAGGGCATGCTTTTCATTTTCTTCTATTGAACAACCAGAACCCGAAAGGTCGAAAATTGTCAGATTGACTATTTTTTGGGTAAACGGATGCGTAAATATAATATCCGGCAAAGGAATCAGTTGCTGCCGGGTGCTTCGGAATTCCCTGGGCTGAAAACGCTGGATCTTTAATGCCGCAGATTTTAGAACCAGCGATTTTTTTTCTTTATTGCCAAATTGTCTTATAATTTTACATTCGCCGGAATAAACGGTTTCACGGCCGTCAAAAAGGATAAGTGTTGAAGAAAGTTCGGGGTTGATCCATTCAAAGGTCTGGGGAGGAACCGTGATTAGGTCTATACGCATTGCCGCCGCACTGAAATCCGCCAGGGCACCGTAATAAAGTGCACTGTTTTGAGTAAAATAGGCCTTTACGCCGCTGCTGACATGCCGCTCTATTCGGCGCATGCCTGCTTCAATACACGCCTCGGGCAAGATAAGACTAATGCCCCGGGCATCGATTGCTTTCACGGTCGGCCGGGCCATAAACATTTTATGACCATTGGGTGCCATCAGGCATTCAAGCGCATATGCCTCATATTCCGTAAATGGTTGATGGGAACCCACCCAGGTGCAGTCCAGTCGATCGCTGCTGCAGGGCTTTATTTTTGCCGTAACACAGATGCTGTGATCAAATCGTCTGTGCTTAAACTTCAGCAAAACCGTATCATCTTGAAAATTTATGTAGTTGAGCCTGTTAATTAATTGCTTTTTACTAATTTTTATTAAGGGGCGATCACCGGCGTTCAAATTGCTTGCAGATTCGATTTTACGTATTCCGGTCATTACCGCCGCCTCCGGGATTGATAAAAAGCTTGATGCAATCGTAACATCATCTCAGGATCATGAACGCTATAAATTTAAAAATATCCTGTTGTTCCTGTGATAGAGTTCCGTTTCGGGTTAAAAATCGTAGGGTTGTTTCTCTGTCATGGCTTCAATAAGGATAATGTGAAAAGGTATCAACATCTACCTTGGCTCTTTTAATAACGGCCATACCCTGTCGGACAAAAAATCAAAAATTTTGACAAAGCATAAAAAATGTGCCCCCCGAAAACATGCTTCAAAATATACAATACCACATTAAAAAGGGAATTACTTTTATTAAATTCAAGCAAATAATTTTTGATCAATTACAAAAATTACATATTTCAATGGCCGGCGATTGAAATCTATCGTAGATATTTAAAAAATCAAACATTTCTGAACGGGTACCCACTATACATGATATAGTATCGTGTAACAATGATACATAGCACATAGTGTATTCCAATTCCAATAAATATTGCCAAACAACATAAAAACATACTACCGCCGGACAAAGTTTTGATAAAGGCCATCCTTCCTTCATAGATACCGCATGGACAAAGCCCCTTTCTCATCGATAAAATCATTGAGCATATCCAACAATTCCCGCTAATCACCTTGTCAATTATTTTTTGCCATATATGGAATAAA
>CAZQLG010000227.1:0-3172 GCA_964594105.1 uncultured Desulfococcus sp.
AACCGATGGGAACAAGGACGGGTCTGTATGGGGTAAAAACTTGGCTGCAGAAAACCGGTTCATAAATTCCTGGTTCACGTTGAGTTCCAGATAGGTGATCCGGTCCCGGATGCCCGCCACCTCATCTAACACTTTTCGGGAAGTTAAAACCATGGTTGCCCCCCCAAGGGAACTGTTGCCAAGGGAACAATACGTCTCTTCGGGAAGATCGGGTATCATGCCGATGCTGATAGCAGACCGGGGATTAATAAAAGAGCCGAAGGTACCGGCAATATAAAATGTGGAAAGATCATCAAATGTAATCCCCACGTACCGGGCAATGGTTTCAAGAATGGTATACATGGCCGCCTTGGATCGAACCAGGCTGTCAATATCTACCTGGCTGATGGACAATTCCTGACCGGTGGCGGAATTTTTTGATGAAACAAGCACAATCCGACGAATCCCATCAGATTCCTTCAGCCGATCCTTGCATCTGGATGCGACAAACCTGCCCCGGATATCCACCATGCCGGAAAGAAACAACTGGGCCATCATATCAATCATACCGGACCCGCAGATACCCTTTGGCCGCAATTCTTCTATCGTATGCAAATCAAACATGCCGCCTTCCGGATCAATCACCACCCGATCAATCACACCGGGCATAGCAGTCATGCCAATCTTAGAGACACCACCTTCCAAAGCCGGTCCGGCCGCACCGGCACAGGCCACCAGCCAGTCTTTATTGCCCAGGACGACTTCCGCGTTGGTGCCTACGTCCACCAGGATCGAAATGTCATCCTGGCAGTGAAGCCTTGAATAAATGATCCCGGAAATCAGGTCACCGCCGAAATAACTGCCGACATTGGGGAATATAAAAATTCGCGCGGTGTCATTTATCCGGATGCCGAGTTCTTTTGCCAAAACCGTATTAAAGGTGTTGACCACCGGTATATAAGGTTCCCGGATAATATGGTTCGGGGGCAATCCCAGAAACAGGTGGCACATACTGGTATTTCCGGACACTGCCAACAAAAAGACATCCTGTATATTGACATCGGATTTTTCACAAAGCCCGGAAATATTTTCGTTAAACCCGTCTATGATCAGACGGTTGATCTTGCTTAAATTCGCTTCGTTGTCTGAAAAATGAATTCTTTCCAGAACGTCCGGCCCAATGGCAATCTGTGGGTTGTCAAAAGCGGTTTCGGCAACGGCCGCACCGGTTTCCAGATTAATCAGGCGAAGCACGACGCGGGTAGTGCCCAGGTCAATGGCAATACCGGCACAAATCGCTGAATCATTGGCACTTTTGACGCCCACCAGCTTCCACCGGTTGCGGTCCTTAAAACAAACACATCGGACCTGATAATCCCATTTTCGCAGCACCCAGGGAACCTTTTTTAACAATTGTAGATCAATATCAATATAATCGGTCTTGAGAACTAACGTTAATTCATTGATCAACCGGTCCGCATCTGCCGTATTATTTTCTAAGGAAGGGGGGGGAACGCTGACGGTTACCACCCAGCCGGAACTTTCTTCTGTCATCACGCCTTACTCACATTGAACTCTTTCACTGAGTGGTATCACCGCTTTCACAATATCCGCTCAACTTCTGCTGTAATTTCCCGCATTGCCTTTCCGGCTTTTCCCTGCACCAGAAGGGTGCTGGTCGTCCCGGTCAAAGGGGTCGGCTCGGGATTAATTTCGATGACGGTCGCTCCGGACTGTTTGGCAATCACCGGCATAAACGCCGCCGGCTGGACAACCGCAGATGTTCCCACAACCAGCATCAAATCACAGGTTGAAGCAGCAACCTGAGAACGATCCAGATCCTGCATAGGGATTGATTCACCAAAAAATACGCATTCGGGTCGATAAATACCACCGCACTCACATCTTGGCGGCATCTGAGCAAGCTCTATGTCCACGGTTTTGACACGATTTCCGCAATCCAGACACTGCAACCAGGCAAAGCTCCCATGAAATTCCACCACATCCCTGCTGCCGGCCATTTGATGAAGCCCGTCAATGTTCTGCGTAATCACCGTCTTTAACAGACCCAGTTCTTCAAGTCGTGCAAGTCCGATATGGGCCGCATTCGGCTTTGCAGACACCAGCAAATCCTTCATGGAACGGATCAACAATCGCCAGACCTTTTCCGGATTGCTCATAAACGAATGAATATGGGCCACTTCCATGGGATCAAATTTTTCCCACAGCCCGCCTTTACCGCGAAACGGCGGGATGCCGCTTTCAACAGAAATTCCGGCACCGGTCAACGCCACGACATGTTTTGCGGCGGCAATACGTTCGGCAACTTGTTTTATAGCATCTTCCATTCAGACCTCAAATGTCATATCCATCGCTACCCCAAAACAATCCATCGTGGCATTTCTCTGTTCAATGATCTGCCGGCAATGGTCAACAATCCGGTCCATGTCCGCATCGGTTCGCTCACTGTTTAAATGAAAAAGGCCGAGCCGGTTCACACCGGCAGCCAAAGCCATTTCCAGCGTATCCGTATAAGCGGAATGCCCCCATTTAATAGATGCTGCATATTCTTCGGGTGTATATTCGGCATCATGGAACACCAGCTCTGCGTTCTCACAAAATTTAGCATAATCAGATGCCTGCAAACCATTATAATGCGTATATCCCAGCTCATTATCCGTTAAAAAGACAAAGGACTTTCCCGCTTCAATAAATTTATACCCGCACCCGCCGTTCGGATGGCTCAAGGATATGGGAATCACAGTCACCGATCCGATCTGAAACTCGGATGGACAGGCCTCTATATATGTTATTTTGGCTTTTAAGTCCGAGTATCGTACCGGAAAATGCGGCGGTCCCATCATCTTGTTGACTATTTCCTCAATAAACTTTCCGGGAAACGGGCACCTGTAAATTTGAATATTTGATTCTTCCAGGTAAAGCGGCGTGAAAAAAGGAAATCCGATTAAATGATCCCAGTGAGAATGCGTAATCAGTAAATGATATACATTGCAGTGGTCTTCAACCAGCTGGTTGCCCAGCCGACGAATGCCGGTACCGGCATCCACAATGATCAGATCATTGCTTGCCGTCCGGATTTCAATGCATGTGGTGTCACCGCCATACTTTAAATAATCCGGTCCTGACACCGGAATTGACCCTCTTGATCCCCAACATTTGATATGCATGCGGC
>CAZQLG010000227.1:3272-5270 GCA_964594105.1 uncultured Desulfococcus sp.
TAATCCACTTTGCCAAAAAGTGTATGCCAGACCCCGTCTTTTACCCATTTTTCAATAATGGTAACCGGCTTTTGGGACAACTGCATTTCAATTTGTCCGGTCTCTGTCCGTAATAAACCGGACAAAATAAACCACTTCTTTTTTAAAAACCCCGGATGGACGATCAATCTTCTCATCACGTCATAATGAATATTTGCAATCACCAAATCCGCATCCCCGTCCAAAAGATCTTCGGCCAGACCGCATACGACACGGACACGGTCATTGAGCTTATTTAACGCGACATTTTTCCGGGCGGTTTTTGCCGCAAGAAAATTATTATCTACCGCCACATTATACCGGCAGCCAAGCCGGGCGGCGGCAATCGCCAGCAGACCGGTTCCCGTCCCCAGATCAAGGGAGGATGCCACTTTTTTATTATCACACAAAATTTGAAGTGCTTCAAGACAATCCCGGGTGGTGGGATGCGTCCCCGCACCAAATACAACACCCGGATCAAGGATAATCGGGACATCGTCTGCTTTAGTTTTCACCCGCCGCCATGGGGGCATAATCAGGAATCGACCCGCCCGGAAAGGGGTAATGGGTTCCCCGAGCCAATCATCATAGGACATGCAGAACCGATCTTCAAGGGTCAATTGCGGCTGAGCACACAACAGTTCATCAATTCTGTCGTCAGCGGCTTTGGAAAAAAAAAGAAACGAGGTGGTCCCTTCTTCCCAGTTACCGATAAACGCGTCTCCGAACGGTTCGTTTTTTGATAATAACCGGCCTTGAAAATAGTAAATAAACAATTGATTGTAAGGGGATATTTCGCCTGTCCCGGATACTTTCATAAGGGCTTCATTCGGGTTAATTCAAAATATTGTCAAAAATTTTGAACGCAGCCTGCTGCGCAATATTATCTTCCGGCAAGTCAATGGTGGCCTTTCCGGCGGAATCATAATCATAAAGCACGTCATCTTCCGGAACCATACCGGCAAATTCCAGGCCGTTTTCCTCGATCATTTTCATCATATCTGCCGGCACGGAATTTTTTACCTGATTTAATATCAGATAACTTTTCTTCACCCCGATATGTAATTCCGCAGCCAGCTTATCAATACGAAAAGCCGCCTGAAGTCCCCTGCGGGAGGCATCGGCGACTATAATCAGCACATCCACATTTCTTGTGGTCAAACGGCTGATATGTTCCATTCCCGCTTCATTATCCATCACAATATAGGGGTAATTATCGGAAAGCCGCTCCAGGCAGTTCAGCAGAATAGTGTTTGCAGCACAATAGCAACCGGTCCCTTCCGGCTGTCCCATCACAATCAGGTCATAATCTCCGGTTTCAATAACTGCTTCTTCCAGGCGCATGGAAATAAAAATATCTTTTGTCATGCCGCTGGGCACATCACCCTTTTTCATATCTTCCCGGGCATTTCCCAGCGTATCCGTGACTTCCAGTCCCAGCACTTCATTTAAGTTATAATTAGAATCCGCATCCACGGCCAGAATCGGAGATTTCCCCTTTTTGATCATATATTTTATCAGCATGCCGGCAATCGTTGTTTTTCCGACACCGCCTTTACCTGCCATTGCTATTGTGTAGGCCATTGTTTCTTACTCCTTATTGATGGCTTCGTCAAAGTTCCATCTACTGCGTTGCAATAATTTTTCAGCCACTCAATATACTACTTGTATTATTTCGAGCCTGAAAAATTACTGCGCCTTGCCAAATTTTATGTGATTGGTAAAACTTTGAACTTTGCCATCTTGATTATTTTCGATTCCATCTTCGAAATCATTTTTAAAATCCCAAAAATTTTAACAAAACAAAAATTAAGACACATCCATATAACAGTCAAGCATCTTTCTATAGTGGTTCGCAAATGAAGTGATACATTCTTCACCTTATATTAAATGAAATGGTATCCATCCATGTGCCATAAGCTATAATATAAGTATATCAAACGATAATTTTTTTTCTTTGCCGCTATTCTTATGCCATAT
>CAZQLG010000228.1:0-5258 GCA_964594105.1 uncultured Desulfococcus sp.
TCATTGTTAATCGATTTTATTCAACAGTTCCGTTTTTTTGGTATTATAGTCTTGTTCCGAGATTAGCCCTTCGTCTCGAAGCTCTTTTAAATATTTCAGTTTATTTTTAATGTCTTTTTGAAGCGCATTGTCTGTTGACTGAACCGGTGTTTTTTCCACTGTCCCTGTGATGTCATCCGGTAGTTCCTCTGAAGGTGCCGCCGATGGCATCAGGACTTCAGATTTGGATATTGCCGGGGGGGCTTCGTCAACGACTTCAATAATGGTAATCGGGGCGTTCTCCGTGGCTTTGTCAAGTTTTTCAAGGTCTGCGATAAGCCACATGGGCGCGGGCGTTCCGTTTTCAAATTGGTGAAGCTCAGCATAGGTCGGCGTTGGGATGAGGGGGGTGTCCGAGGTCATGATTTTTAACGGATCGAGTCGGGAAAAGTCAGGTGGTAACGTGTTGGCGTCATTGGGGTTTATTTCGAAATTAATGTGGTTGAATGCCATGTTCAATCGTCCATCGTGCTTAATAAAGATAACCCCTTCTGTTTTTCTGCGGATTGAAAATAGCCACCCCTTGCCTTTGTTAAAGGACGTAAACCGGATGCGCTGACTGGCGTCGATTTTTGTCAGGGTGTTGGCCAGGACAGATGCCAGGCGGTTAATTTCGATTGCCTGAAAAACTTGTTTTTTTTCTTCTTTTCCGAGAAATCCGATTTGTTCAACGTAAGTTACGTCTTCCAGCAGTTTTTTAAATTCAAGAAGGTCAACTGTATAGGGGTGGTCGTATTTCTGCGCGACAATTTGTCCATTTTCCTGCCGTTGTTCCATACTGATGATAATATTTTTTTCTTTTAATACAGGCGAGGGGACCCATCGGGCGGTCCCGCAGGCAGAAAGAAAGAAAGCGCTAAAAAAAAACAGGACGGCAAAACGTTTCATTGGTAATCTCCTTTGAAGTTAAAAAATTGAGTGGGTTTTATTTAAACCGAATATCGGATTTTTTTTTAGTGACTGTTTTTTTTTGAACATTTTGCATCCATCCGGTGCGGACGCTGGTCTGTTCGTCAAAATCAGGTACATAGGGCTTAATGTCCAGCACGGGCGTCTCATCAAGAACATCAATATTTTCAATATAAAGGATACCGTTTTTTATTTTGTTCAGCTTGACGATGGACAGGCCAATGGCATTCGGGCGATTGGGGGCACGTGTTGAAAAAACTCCATGGGGTTTGTCGTCGAGAAACGGGACGATTTCCAGCTTATAGCCATTTGAGCGATGAAAATAATATAAAAGGATGATATGTGAAAAGCCGTCCAGATCTTTTAAGCCGGTCCGGAATTCTTCAAAAACGGTTACTGTTCCGGAAATTCCTTTCGCACCGGTTGGCTGAATGGGCATGCCTTCCGGTTTTGTAAAAGGGGTGCGGATGATGCCAATGGGAGCGTATTCTATTTTCATGTTTATGCAACCTTTAAGTCTGTTCGTTTATTTGATCAGATAAATTTAGTCCATGTTTATATCAAACCCCCACCTTTATCGTCAACCGTAAGGGTAAATTTTATTTACGGGGTATCCACTATAATTAAGTCGCATTAAAGCTTCTCCTCAACACCATGGTCTTCAGGCGATACGCCCTGGCGTTTTAATTATATTAATTTTTTACCCATTCCCGGGGTATTGCCCCGGGCTGATATGTAATGCCCCTTCAGGGTTTTTCCTCTGACTTCCAAATCCTGAAGCCGGAATTCATCATTGAGAATTAATTGTTATTTAAATATATTAATCAATATCAAAAAATTGAAAGAATAACTTAAGTGAATAACTATATTTTATTTTTTGATCATGGTTGACAAACTCGTAAAAAGTCGGATTCCGATGGCAACGAAAAAAGCTCCACCATTCTCATAAAACTGGCGAGGCGCGCAAATCCTGAGTGATGATTTGTACTTAGCGTACTATGAAAAAACGAAGGATGTAGCGCAACAAAGAATTTGGACTTTTTGCGAAGCCATCATGGTTGTGTGAGAAATAATTGCCAGGTAACGGGATAATAAAAAAACGGTGAAGATCAAAAAGGAAATTAGATGATACAAATCAATAGAAACAGGAAACTACATGGGCGGCAGATTCAAATATCCACCTATGAATATGGAAAAGATTCAGTGGTGGTGGAGGGTCGGCTGACGGATAACCGTTTTAAGAAAACGTATTTTTTCAGCACTGAAGAATTCCGGCCGCCCGGTATTGTTCATGATTTGGTGATCCGGATGGTTGTTAAAGGACCAACGCTTGTGATTGATGACATTGATGTGGAAATGGATACCGTTCCCCGAAAAGACTGCCAACAACTTTTGCATGTGTTGACGCCGGTGATTGGAATGAAAATTCAGGCCGGTTTTACGCAAACGCTCAAGGGAAAAGTCGGCGGTGCCAAAGGATGTACCCATCTGGTGGCTTTGCTGCTGGCCATGGCACCGGCAGCAGTTCAGGGGGCGTGGTCTGCTGTCGCTCAGTATCCCGTGGGTCCATCAATGTATTCCGATGTGGCATTGGAATTTCTTGAAAATACCTGCTGGGTGTGGCGGGCGGACGGAGAATTGATGAAGGAAACAAAAGAAAAGCTGGCGGGAAAAGAAGAAAAGCCATAAGCGTAAGCTCGAAAATATTTTTTATCTGATTGGTAAATTATTTTTTGTAATCCGACGACTCGATTTCGTCAGATTTTTCTCTCCATATTTCATTGAAAAAATCACCGTAAAAATACTGATCAGTCCGGCAAGACCAAAAGAACCGGTGATCCATGCCCACCGGGAGATGGGAATGCTTTTGTCATAAATTCCGGACATAAAGATCCGGTAGACCGGCCCGGCTTCAAGAACAATGACGGCGGTGATATACACGGCAGCCAGCATCATAAAGATGAGGCCGCCGAAACTGGTGATCGCCTGGGCGGCATTTTCGGCGTTAAAGTCCGGATACGCGGCCCCAAGGCCGATGCCTAAAGCGACGACGGTTGGAACAATGAACAGAATGGTGATAATCGACAGCCACATCATAAACGGGGAGACAGCCAGAAGAATGTTGGTGGCGATGATCAGTAATTCGGTTAAAATCAGGAGTGGTACAAAATAAATACAATATTTAATCCATAAAAATGTTTTCAGTTGGATGGGAGATGAGGCGATGATCCAGAAAGCTTCTCCTTCCTGGCTGACTGCCGGATACGCAAACCGGCCGGTGACGGCGGTCAGGACAAAGGATGCCAGCCCGATATTTAAAAATGCCAGAATGTTTTGAAGATAGACGGTCTTGATCGGGGCCCGATCCAGGGGCAGTACTTTGAAGTTGTAAATATAAATAACGATTAGCGCGAGAATTAAAAAAATCTGGGACCACTGGGTTTGGTCCCTGAAAAACGTTTTAATTTCCTTGATCACATATGCCTGCACATGTGTTGGCAGGAATGACAAAATGCGGGGATTTTTTGTCACCTTTGGTTTGCGCAGGGTTTTTCGCGCCGTCTGGCTTTTGGATACGCCTTTCATATAAATGGCATCCGCGATAATCAGGGACATGAATATCAGTGCCCCGGCGCAGGTCCCGAGCAAAAAAAGGTTTAAAACCATGGTTTGACTCATATGGGTCAGTGAGGCCTGGATGGCATCAAATGCCCATGTGGACGGTAGCATCGGAGCAGACGGTGTTTCCAGGATTTTTAAGTAGCTTAAGAAGGTCTCAAAGGCTTCCGGGTCCACCAGACGTTCCGGCCGGATCACCCGGAAAGCCAGGTACAGCAGGAGAAAAAGCAGCAGGCCGAAAAAGACAAAAATGCTTTTAATACGTCCCGGCGGAATGATGATAACCGTCACCATGACCAGCACCGCACTGATAATCGATGCAATCAGGGACAAAAGAAGCAGCACCATGACGATCAGGACATAAAAAAAAGGACCGGATTTAAATACAATGCCGTATGAAATCAGCACCGGCAGGGTGAAAATAATAATGGTCCAGGAGCTGTCGATCGCGCTTTCAAGCCAGCGGGCGCAAAAGATTTTATAACTGGAAACCGGCATGGCATGCACCAGCAGCAGATCTTTGCTGAGAAACAGTTTGGACAGGGCGGTCAGGATGCTGGAAAAGACCAGCAGGGAAAAATATATGACCAGCACCATGGACAGCAGTTTCCAGGCCAGGATGTTGCCGAGGTCTTCAATGCTTTGAAAATACGACAGCAGCCGCAGGGAAACAGCAAATAGACTGCCCCAGAAAATCACGCCGATAGTGCCGAACACCAGCAGACGAGAAATATTGCCGCCTTTTTTGTTTTTAAACGATAACAGGCGCGGGGTCATCAGGGTGAGGATGTCATTCATGAGGAGATCCCGCCAACATTCGGCGGTTCATGGTGCAATGGTTCTTCCTGGGTGAGTTTTAAAAACACGGCTTCCAGGTCTCCGGATGAGGTATTGGCCTGAATTTTTAAATCATCTAATGTGCCGGTGGCGATGAGTTTTCCTTTCTGGATAATGCCGATGGTATCGCACAGGTCCTGGGCAATGCTTAATGTGTGGGTGGAGATAAAAAAGGTTTTTCCACTGTCAGCCAGTTTCCGGAACAGGTGTTTGACCATTTTAATACCGGCCGGATCCAGTCCGATCATAGGTTCGTCAACAATGATTATTTTCGGATCATGGAGAATGGCTGCGGCCATAATCAGCCGCTGCTTCATGCCGTGGGAATAGGCCTCAATGAGTTCGTTTTGCCAGTCAATTAACGAAAATTTATCCAGCATTGTTTCTGCTTTATCAAGGAATACGGATTCGGCCACCCCGTAAAGATCAGCGGTGAATTTCAAAAATTCCAGGCCGGTGAGTTTTTCGTATAAATAGGGCCGGTCCGGGATAAATCCGATCTGTTGCTTGGCTTTTACCGGCTCTTTGCTCATATCCATATCCCGGATAAGAACTGTCCCGGCATCCGGTTCAATCAAACCGGCCAGCATTTTAATGGTGGTTGTTTTTCCCGCGCCGTTAGGCCCGATAAATCCAAAAATTGAGCCTTCCGGTACAAACAGGTTCAGCCGGTTCACCGCTATGAGGTTTCCGTATCGTTTGGTTAGATTTTTTGTTTCGATCATGATGTTTTCCGAAAATTTATTATTCCCAAAATAAAGCGGTTTAAATTTGGGGGTACTTCGAGCAATCGATCAACTCAGGTTTTAGTTTGGCGTAAAAAAGTATGAAAGTCCATGAAAAAGGCAGGTTAG
>CAZQLG010000229.1:0-5256 GCA_964594105.1 uncultured Desulfococcus sp.
TCGGTGGCTGACTTTTTAACGATGTTTTTGGCCGGTTTTTAAATCCCTGTTTACAGGTTATCATCTCGCCCTATCGGTTCTTTTACAAAATTAAAGCCGATATCGTCTGGATTGTTGCTGTGTGGCATGGTGCCCAGCTTCCAAAGGAACCGGGAGACTGAGCGCCAACCCAACGCTTCACGCAGACCGGGTGGGCAATGCGGCTTTTTCGTGGTGCCTTGCAAGCGCATAGTCTTTAACCATTACAAACATTTTGGGTTCACCACACCCGGCCGGTGAACTCAGTGTTCTGCAAAAAAACTGTCATATTATAGAGTTCTTAATAAAACTTGATAAACAACTTCTGAAGTAGGCTTATCAGAGGCACTTCGAAGATAGCGCATATGTTAGAACTCTAATCTTTATGGGTGATGGTCCTTTTTGGATGATCACTGTATTTATCTCTGCCCTTACAGGACAATTATTAAATGATTCATCCTTAGCCCAATTAAGTATTATTCTTATGCTTGGATTGGCATTTGGTAATTTCGTTTTTTCTCCATTGAAGAGCTATGTAAAAAGATTACGGCCTTATGCTGATACGGGATTACATCAGGATTTGAGGATTGTCATTATTAATCGTGACCCTGGGCATGGTTCGAAAGAATTAGAAAGTTTCCCCTCAGGTCATGTATTATGGACAACGCTTTGTGCTATTCTGATTTGTTTTCAATATGGAATAATAACAGTAATTTTATTTGGGTGGATGATTCCTGCAATGATATTTCTGCGTCCCTATTTAGGCGTTCATTATCCAAGTGATGCCTTAGCTGGACTTGTACTTGGAAGCACTCTCTCTGCAATTACAATGCTGATTTCGCCAATAGTTTTAAACTTTTTGAATACACTCAAAGATTTCAATATCTACATTTATGGATATTGGGGCTTCATAACCGTTTTTTTAATTATCGGGTTTAAGTCTTGGTTGAAAAGAGTATAGCCAAAAGCAAACCCTACAATTGTATCTGACGTGAAGGATCGGGCGGCTTTTGCTTTTGCGGAGTTCAGTGTTTCCATGGCCTTTTTGAAGGCCTTGTTTTCCTTCACGCAGCACATTGTGACGATAGGCGACTCCTGACGCGATGTGTAAACCATGTTCCCGGTTTGCGGTGTAAAGGAAGCTTCCGGTTAGTGCATAAACGACCTCAACTTTGGAGTGACCAGGCGATGAGCCACAAGAAGAAAATCCTTCCCTACGCTATGCTCGTGATTGGCAGTCTGACGACAATCCTGGGCATGCTATTTGTTGCTATGTACGTTCTCGAGGCCATCGTTGCCAGAACGGGCGAACCAGACCAGTCACTGCTATTCTGGCACCTTCCCATCCTGTTCATTGGGTTAATTGCAATGCTGATCGGTGGCGGCATGGGAGCTTGGGGAATCAGCCGCGTGCGCACGGATACGCCGTCAAACAATGCGTCCAGATTCCCAACCACGCAGCTAACTGAAGCCACCCGTCCAGGGCAAGCGCCATAGCGCAATCGTCAGGCCGCTCGTTCAGCCGTTACATTTCAAAAATTCTGTAAGAGTTTCTGTTTTACGCTGCTTAAAAAGTAAGCCATCAAGCATCACTATTTAGAACCCGGATCAATACTTCCAGCAGCTTGCTTTTGATGTATGGCTTGGCAACAATGTCACAGAAGCCGTATTCCGTATAATTGGCCATAACAGGATCATTGGCGTATCCACTGGAGACAATTACCTTGGCTTCCGGGTGAATCGATAAAATGTCCTTGACCGCTTCCTTCCCGCCCATCCCACCGGGAATTGTGAGATCCATAATGACGACATCAAAAGGCTGCCCCGCATCCAGGGCCTGTTGATACCTCTCTATCGCCTGCCTGCCATCGGATGCTGTTTCAACCAAAAAGCCGGATTGTTCCAGCATTTTTATGACCAGTGCACAGATCATCTTTTCATCGTCCATAACGAGCACGCTGGCGGTTTGTTCCCGAATCGCATGTTTTGCGGCCGAATGCCTGGTTTCCGGCGGATGCTGTGATTCCGAAGCAGGCAGATATAACGTAAAAATGGTGCCTTTACCGAGTTGTGAATCAACATTTATATGGCCACCATGTTTGGTGATGATTGAATGGGCTGTTGCCAGTCCCAGGCCGCTACCGGTCTGTTTGGTGCTGAAATAAGGATCAAATATTCTATCAAGGCTATTCTGATCTATGCCGATTCCTTCATCTGCCACTGTAACCTTGATATATTTCCCCTGATCAAGGTTTGGCACCCCATTTTCCGAAAGTTCTGTATTCTCCATTGTGATGTACAGATGCCCGCCGTCAGGCATTGCCTGGCTGGCGTTTATTATAAGGTTGGAAAGAACCTGTTGTATTTGCCCTTTGTCCACGTCAGCCATCAACAAATCGTCCACTTGTTTAAAAATGGGCTTTATATTACTTCCCGAAAGGTCAAAACGCGTGACATCCTTTACCAATTCGTCAATCCTGACGTTCTCTCTAACCGGTGCCCCGCCCTTGGCAAATGTCAGTAACTGCTTGGTAAGACGGATTGCCCGGCTCATGGATTTTTCCGCATCTTCAAGGAATTTAAAGGCCGGGTGATCTTTGGGAATCTCTTCTTTGGCAAATGAAACATTACCGTATAATCCCATCAGGATATTATTAAAATCATGGGCAATACCCCCTGCCAGAATGCCGACACTTTTAAGTTTCAGCATTTTCTGCAACTCTTCCTCCGCCTTCTTGCGTTCGGTAATATCGCGGTCCACCCCGCGATAGCCGATGACCTGCCCGGCCTTGCCAAAAGCCAGCACACCGCTTGTCTCAAGAACAACGTGTTGGCCGTCTTTGTGTAGATTGACATTTTCCAGCGTGACGATAGGTTTACCTGCCGCTATTAAATCCCTGAACATCGACGCAATCCGCTCGGCCTCGTCCGGCGGCATCAGAACAAACGGAGTCTTGCCGATGACCTCCGCCGGCGTGTATCCCAACATGGCCTCAACCTGCGGGCTGGCATACGTGAAGACGCCTTCTATGTTCACTTCCCATATCCAGTCAGCAGACGACTCGACAAGTCCCCGGAACTTTGCCTCGCTTTGCCGAAGGTCCTCTCTTTCATCCAAAAACGCTTGCTGGGCATGCATCTTGTCCTGCAACATCTTATTGGCATTTTTCGCCATCCGATCAAGTTCATCAAATTGAACCAGATTCCGGTCAATAGATTCCTCGGAAAAAGCCGCCCGGTTAAAAAACGAAATAAACAAATTGACATCATTTTCAAGTCTCCGTTTCAACCGGCTGAATATTAATAGAAAAAAAGCAACTATCCCCAAAGCAATCAGCGTAAAATAAAACATCTTCGCTTTGATCTGATTGTTTAATTCAATTTTCATCAAGGCAATATTTGTTTCCACATCATCAAGATACACACCGGCGCCGACAAGCCATTGCAAATCAGGAATTCCGTAAATAAAGGAGGCCTTGGGTGATTCTTTATCCGAGTCGGTTAGTTTTTCCCACGAATAGTAGATATAATCACCATCCGGTTTTAAAGCAGCACTGTATTCCTTTTCAAAAACAGCTTTTATCTTTTCCGGATTTTCATTAAAAACCTCCCATAATTTTTTTGTTCCGGGAAAAAGTTTTCCATTTGAAACCAGCGCATCTCCATTTAATCTGTTGATAAAAATATATCCTTCTTTACCATACCGTATTCTGCTGATGGTCGAGAGCAGATTTGCTTTTATTTGCCCCGCCACATCATCCACATACAAACCGGTCCCGATAAGCCAGTCAAATGGCTCAAATCGTTTGATAAAAGATATTTTTTTAAAATCCTTTCCGGCTGCATCCGGTTTTGTCCAAAAGGATTCATAAAAGCCTTCGCCGGATTGGCTTGCGATTTTGACAAAATCTCTAATAATAAATTTCTTGTGTGTATCCTGCACATCTAACTGATTTAGCCCTTCTCTTCCCGATTTTTTTGAATGTAAAATTACCACACCATCAAGGCGACGAATAAAATAATATCCGCTTTTTTGTTCAAACCGGATGGGTCTTAACGCATCGATAATCATTTGTTGGATTTCAATCTTGCTTTTTGTGGATTTATTTTCTTGATAAATATTTTGAGCAATGGCGCACGCCTCATACACTCTGGATTTAATTTTTGTTTTTGTCAGCGCCTCGCTTTGCATTATTTCATAGTTTATTATTTCAACGACCTGAAGGACCTCGCCCTTGATCATCTGTTCCTGACTGTCAATGTAATCGGCGCGCAGCTGATCGGCGTAAAAATTGAAATCATGGTAAGAGTGGACAACATCAATGGCAACAATACTTCCAGCAATTCCAATGAGGAAAATAATTCCCCATAACTGAATATGTTTAATGAAACTATTTTTTGGTTTCATAATGATTCGGTTCCTTTTACCATCCCGGAAAATCGCGTTTCTGCTTATCCGGTTTACGCAAGTTGAGTTTAAAAGTAATTATTTCGAATATATAGCACTGGATTCCCAATAACAAAAAAAACGTTTGTCTCAGTTCCTTGCCTCAGCTCTACACTTTCGCTCACCCGTGGCAGGATTGACAGTCTCGTAAAAAGTCAGATTCGGATGGCAAAGAAAAAAGTTCCAAATTCGAGGCGCGCAAATCCTGAGTGATGATTCGCACTTAGGGTACTTTGAAGAAACGAAGAATGCAGCGCAACAAAGAATTTGGACTTTTTACGACGCCATCAGGATTCATTCGCAGATATGCAACAATAGTATAAGAGATAAAACAATATTTGACAAAGTGGCATGAATGCAACCTGTTTAGGATATTTTATAATAACCTTATAAAAACCAGAGAAATCATATAAATTTTCGATACCTTTAACAAGAATAAAAGATACGTCGGATGTGACAATTATCCTAAATTTGCCCTAAATTTGTTTTGATACAGACCTACCGGTAATATCTTGACTTTCACAAAAAAGATATTCACTTTTAAATATAACCAAAATCTGCCAAAATAAAATTTAAATAAACAATGAACGTTGACAAACTCGCAAAAAGTCGAATTCCGATGGCAAAGAAAAAAGTTCCACCAATCTCATAAAACTGGCGAGACGTGCAAATCCTGAGTGATGATTCGTACTTATCGTACTATAAAGAAGCGAAGGATGCAGCGCAACAAAGAATTTGGACTTCTATGTAACTTCATTTAAAAATTATGTATCAATAACCATTATTAACAA
>CAZQLG010000230.1:0-3513 GCA_964594105.1 uncultured Desulfococcus sp.
AGATAATATTTCATGGATTTTAAATAGTAGGGGGGATTAGCGCGTCAGTGCGTAATCCACCGAACCATATCATGGCGTTGCCGGATTACGCACTGACGCGCTAATCCGGCCTACACAATCTGTACTTACAGAATAATTAAATTGTCAATCTCGCTGCAATTCTTCAATCCCTGCATAAAAATTAAGTGCCTCCGGGTTTTTCAAAGCATCTTTATTCAAAACCGGTTTGTTCTCAATCATTTTTTTAACCGCCAGTTCGACTTTTTTCATATTCAACGTGTAAGGAATATCCGGAACTGAAATAATCTTAGCCGGCACATGCCGTGGAGATGCATTGGAACGAATCAGGGTTTTTATCTTTTGTTTGATTTCGTCGGTTAATGAAATCCCGCCCACCATCATCACAAACAGAATCACCCGGACATCATTTTTCCAGTTCTGGCCAATGACAAGACTGTCTTCAATCTCATCCATCTGTTCGATCTGCCGATAAATTTCAGCCGTACCGATACGGACACCGCCGGGATTTAATGTGGTATCCGACCGGCCAAAGATCTTTACACTTCCACGTTCATTGATTTCAATATAATCACCGTGACGCCAGATATTAGGATATACATCAAAATAAGCATTATAATATTTTTTGCCTTCCGAATCATCCCAGAAATAAATGGGCATGGACGGAAACGGTGCAGTGCATACCAGTTCGCCCTGCTGACCGATCACCGGCTTGCCATTATCGTCAAATGCCTCAACCTTCATGCCAAGACCTCGGCACTGCAGTTCGCCGATATAAACCGGAGCAATGGGATTTCCCAGCGCAAAACAACCGTTTAAATCAGTTCCCCCGGAAATGGAAGAGAGCTGAAGATCCGGCTTGATTGCATCATAGACATATTCAAACCCTTCTTCCGAAAGTGGCGATCCAGTGGAAAGAACAGCTCTTAAGTTTTCTAAATTATATTTCTCCTTGGGGCGAAGACCGGTATTTCTCAGAGCAGAAATATAACCGGCGCTGGTGCCAAAAACGGAAATTTTTTCATCTTCTGCCATCTGCCATAAAACACCCGGGTCAGGATAAAACGGGTTACCGTCAAAAAGCACAACAGAAGCCCCAACAGACAAAGCACTGGTCAGCCAGTTCCACATCATCCAGCCGCAGGTGGTAAAATAAAAAATCACATCATCACGTTTTAAATCAGTGTGGAGCAGCAATTCCTTCATGTGATTGATCAGGATGCCGGAACTGCTCTGGACCATACATTTTGGTAGTCCCGTGGTTCCTGATGAATACATGACATACAGGGGATGATCCGGAGGCAGCTGTTCAAATTCTATGGAAAGTCCGGATTCAGAAGACTTAAAATCATCAAACATTTCTGCATTGTCTATGGCTGAAATATCCGGGCGCTCAGAAATATAGGGTACCACCACCATTTTTTCCACAGACGGCAGCTGGCTGACGATGTCGCTGATCCGCTGCAAGGAATCCATGGGCTTACCCTTGAACCAATACCCGTCAGCGGTAAATAATACCTTTGGGGCGATCTGACCGAACCGGTCCATGACCCCTTTGATGCCAAAGTCGGGCGAACAGGAAGACCATGTCGCGCCCAGGCTCGTTGCGGCCAGCATGGCAATAATGGACTGGGGCATATTCGGCATAAACCCGACCACACGGTCACCTGCCTGAACGCCCATTTTTTTTAATGATGCGGCAACACGAGCCACCTCATCATAGAGTTCGGCGTACGTAATTCGAACTACAGGATTTGATTCTCCTTTAAAGATTAAAGCTACCCGGTCATCCCTGTAGCGAAGCAGGTTTTCGGCAAAGTTCAGACGGGCACCCTCAAACCATTTATTTCCAGGCATTTTCTGGGTTTGATCCAGCACCCGGTCATAAGATCTGGAAAATTTGATCTCAGCAAAATCCCACATGGCAGCCCAGAAATCGGAAATATTTGTCACTGACCAGTCATACAATTCAGCATAATTATTTAAATCCAGGGTAAAATGATCATTAACAAACCGGATAAAGCGGACCATGTTGGATTGAAGGATTCTATCTTCGGAAGGCTGCCAGAGCATCTTGGACATAATTTTCTTTATCCTTTTCATTTGCATGTTAAAAAATAAGATAAATAACTATGAGCGCCCCGTCAACGCTTTCGGAATACGACCGGAATGCGCACACTCGGAACGCAGTCGGCGACCCAGAATTTTTTCAAGCATACAGCCGGTTTTAAGCACCTGATCTATATCCAGTCCGGTATCAATCCCCATTTCATCCATCATCACCACCATGTCTTCAGTGGACACCAACCCGGTGATGGTCGGATCTTCATAGTAATAAGAACCTGTACCGGCAACCGGAACCCCATCAACAAAATTAGCCGGCTGTCCCCCGGTTCCGCCAAGGGTAGATTCAAAATGGGTGACGCCGGCCTGAAGCGCTGCCAGCACATTGGCAAGCCCCCATCCTCGGGTCACGTGAAAATGGGCGATATGCAACGCAGGATTCGGAATGGCATCTAAAATCATTGAAAAATATTCATAAACTTTATTAGGAGATGCTGAGCCGTCATGGTCCGCATGTTCAATATCATCCGCACCGATATCCAGCCACCGCTGAGTAAATTCAGCGGCTTTTTTCAATTCGGTGGGTCCTTCAATGGGACAGCCCCAGATCGTGCTCACGGTTCCACAGACCTTCATACCAGCATCATGGGCTTTGGGGATATAGGCTTCACACATTTTCCAATATTCTTCCAGAGAAATCCCTGAATTTTTTTTATGATGGGATTCACTGGTAGAAACCATAAATAAAATCCGATCCGGGCCTGCGCCGCGTTTTTTGGCTTCAATGGCACGGTCTACCGCCCGTTCACGGATGGTTATAGACGTTGTTTCCACCTCATCTATCAGATGCTTCACTTTTTTGCTTTTATACAGTTTTTCATATATTTCATCAGCGTCCTTAAATTGCGGCATGCCTTTCGGGTTGCCGAAATTAGTGACTTCAATGCGCTTAAATCCTGAAAGGATCAGTTCTTCCAGCGCCCAGAGCTTTGCATCCGTTGAAACAAACTGCTCTTCATGCTGGAAACCGTCTCTTACAGTGATATCTCCCAATACAACCTTTTTCGGATACTTTAATTCAGCCATATTGCCCCCCTATATTAATTAAAAATTAGGAATTAGGAATTAAAAATTAAGAATTTAAATAAAATTATAAATCATGGTTTTTGGTTTTTCATTGTGTTTAAAATACTTCCAATAATCTTTTGTAATTCGACACAATCTCTAAGCAGAGAGTCTGCCTTTTGACTGTTTAAATAATTACTATCTCTTAAAAGACGTATCCAATAATGTGTTTCTCTTGCCTCTTTATATGCTATGCTGAGCTTTGAAATGAAATCTTTCTTTGATTGACCACCAATCGCTTCTTCAACATTCGAACCTATAGATGTTCCACTTCTCAATATTTGTTTAGATAATACATATTCATTT
>CAZQLG010000230.1:3613-5247 GCA_964594105.1 uncultured Desulfococcus sp.
CGTACGTTTCCAAACTTAGGATCACCAATAGGTTTTATCAGGCTGACTTCCAAAGCCATTGCCAGCCAGTCCCGGATTTCTGAAAATTTCAACACCCGGTCATTTAACAAACGGGAACCACAAAAAAACGGGTGGGCTTCACCATCATATTTATCCATCATTTTCTGGAAAAATGCCTGTTTTTCCTCATCCGTCATTGGTTTTCCGGTTATTTCCCGCTTGCGTTCTTCAATGGACAGCAAAACCCCGCCGGCGCTTCGTCCACTCATCACCGATGTCCGTCCGCGCATGGTGGTAAACAAGAAATTAGGACGATAAGCCCTGCCGCACATGCCGTAGTTGGCAGCCCCGTTATCCGGGCCAATCACCATCTGAATCCTTGGTACCTGGGCACAGGAAACAGACCGGACCATATCGGATCCGTATTTGCCGATGCCGTTATGTTCCGAATCCGATCCGACCATAAATCCGGGTGCCCCCTGGAAAAAAATAATGGGAATCTTTTCATGGCTGCACCGGACAATCCATTCAGCTGCCTTACGAGCTGCTTCTTCAAAAATAACGCCGATTTTATTGGACGCAATCACACCTGTTGGTATCCCTTTTATCCGAATTTTCCCGGCCAGAATGTTGTCACCTCGCCCTGGTGCGTAATGCTCTTTATACTCTACAAAATAACTGTCATCTGCGATGGTTTTTAAAACTGCCCGCCCGTCCATTGTCTGGTTGGTGGCTGCCGGTAAAAGGCCGTAAATATCATTGGGATCAACTAACGGCGGACGTTCTTCATACCGATGCAGATTCATTTTCTGAGGCGGTTCCAGGGAAAGAATTTCGCGCACCCGTTCGATGGCTTCATCCTGGTTCTGACAAAAATGATCCGCCCCGCCGGAAACATGGGTGTGCACACGGGCGCCCCCTAAATCTTCTGCGGAAATCACTTCACCAGTAGCCATTTTGACAAGGGGCGGACCGCCGAGAAAAGAATAAGACATCTGATCCACCATAACCGACTGGCATGCCATGAATACAATATATGCCCCGCCGGCTGTATTACCGCCGGTGCTGAACGTAATCTGCTTCAATCCATTGGCGGACATCCGCGCCATATTGTAAAACATGGTCCCAAAATGCTGGTCATCCGGAAATACGTCCGCCTGCATGGGAAGAAACGCGCCGCCGGAGTCTGCAATATATACACAGTTTAATCCGTTTTTCTCGGCTATGGACTGAGCGCGAATATGCTTTTTTAAAGTAATGGGAAAATAGGTTCCGGCCTTGACCCGGCTGTCATTGGCAAAAATCATGGTCCAGTTCCCCTGGATCTTTCCAATGCCGGTAACGACCCCGCCGCAGGGGACATCCGGCACACCGGGATAATCCATGCCGAACCCGGCAATACTGCTGAGTTCATAAAACCGGGTTCCTGAATCAATAAGCTGTTCGATGAGTTCACGGACCGGTTTTTTACCTTGTTTTCGGAGTTTTTCAATGGCCTTATCGCCCCCCGGAAACATGGCGCGATGGACCTGTTCGTCTAATTTTTTTTCTTCGTTTTCCCAATGTTGCCGATTCTGAATGGCTGTATCTGTCATCGTTGTTCCTCATTATTTTTTCAGATTTTGATTCTATTT
>CAZQLG010000231.1:0-5210 GCA_964594105.1 uncultured Desulfococcus sp.
GAAAATAGTTAAATAATCTTTTCTGCTTATCCGAAGTCTTTACTCAGCATTTGATATAATACATTAGAAATTCATACTCAGATGGCAAAGAAAAAAGCTCACAATTCAAGATGCGCAAATTCTAAGTGATGATCAGTACTTAGCGTACTTTGAAGAAATGAAGAATGCAGCGCAACGCAGAATTTGGACTTCCAAATAACTCATCCATAAACATTTGAAATGATGGACAAGTTATTTGTTGATATAGTGGTGACTCGTCACCACGAAAAGCTTCCAAATAACTCGTCCATAATCACTTGAAATAATTGATAAGTTATTTTTCTCAAACAGTGGTGATTCGTCACCATGGAAAGCTTTTTACGAAGCCGTCATTAATTAAATGTTTGTGCCCGCCTTATACCCCTGATGCACCGCATCAAACGCCATGCCAATCTTTCCGGCATCGCCAATCACATCAAAGGGAATGTCTTTAGATTTGATTGCGTCAGCCAGATCATTGACAGACTTAGAGCCGGTAGCCATAACAATCGTGTCAGCGGGTATCTCTTCAATGCCCTGTCCGGTTTCCACTTTAATACCGGTTGGCGTTATCTCCAGGGCTTTGGAAGAGAGTTTTGATTCCACGCCATACCGGGTAACATCCTGAAGCATTCCCCATCGGGTCGATTTTCCAAAGTCTTTGCCGATGGCATTGATCATTTCAATGACAGTGACCTGTTTGGTTCCTTGAGTGGCCAGTTTATAGAGAGTTTCCGGTGTCTCCGCTTTATTGACAAACAGGAATTTTAACACATCTGCCGACAAAGTCCCTTTTTCCGCCAGCAGGAGAGCGGTTTCAACCCCAACCGCGCCGCCGCCGATGATGACCACCCGTTTGCCGGTGTAAACATTATCCGCCAGGACATCCCATGCCTGAACCACATGCGGCAGATCGGCACCGGGAATCGGGGGCGCCAGCGGGGACGCGCCGGTGGCCAGAATGATATGGTCTGGCTTTTCCTGATCAATGAATGTTTCATCCACGGTGTGATTCAAAATAACATTGATATTGTTGACGTATACCTTTGTTTCCAGATCATAGGCCAGTTCGGCAAACTCTTCACGTCCCGGGGGGGCGGCTGCCAGATATAACTGCCCGCCGAGTTCATCGCTTTTTTCATATATTGTGACGTCATGGCCGCGATCAGATGCGGCAATGGCAGCACTCATTCCGGCCGCACCGCCGCCGATGACCATGATTTTTTTTGGGGTTTCAGTAATTGTGCAAACGCCATCACATTCATATCCGGCCCTGGGGTTGCATAAACACTCCACATGCTTGAGCTTGAACAGGTTGTCAAAACATCCCTGGGCACAGGCAATACAGTGAAGGATTTCTTCCTCACGGCCGTCTTTTGCTTTTTCCGGCAGATAGGGATCTGCGATCAGACTGCGGCCCATGGCCACCATGTCGCACATACTGTCTGCAATCAATTCGCGTGCTGTATCCGGGTCATTGATCCGATGACTGGCAATCACCGGTACATCCACCACTTCCTTGATTCCGCGTGACAGATACGCAAACGCGCCCCTGGGAACCGCAGCCGTAATCTGGGGAATCCTGGCTTCATGCCACCCCACATTGATGCATAATGCATCTACGCCCGCTTCCTGTACAAGTGCCTGGGCATACTCCCGCAGTTCATCCTGGCCCTGGCCGCCCGGCATGAAATCATTGCCGTTCATACGGACGATAATGGGGAAATTATTGCCCACTTGGTTGCGGATGGCTTGCATCACTTCCAGGCCAAAGCGCATTCGGTTTTCAAGAGAACCGCCGTATTCATCGGTTCTTTGATTGGTCAGCGGTGAGAGAAATTCACTGATTAGATAACCGGTACCGCTTAAGATTTCTACCGCATCATACCCGGCTTTTTTGACGCGTAATGCCGCTTGTGCGAAATTGTCGATTATCTGATTGATTTCATCTGTTTCAAGGGCTTTGGGGGTTTCTTTGGTCATTCGTGAAGCAATAGCGGAAGGCGCCACCGGTTGTTTACCGTCTAAAAAGAATGAAAAGTTATACCGCCCGGCATGATTGATCTGGACGCAGGATCGGGCACCATTATCTTTAATCGCATTAGACAAGCGTTCCAGGCCGGGAATAAATTCATCTTTATGCGCCCCGATGTTGGTGGTATTGCCGGATAGATCATCCACCGTAGCATATCCGACAGTGATCATCCCAGCCCCGCCCCTGGCGCGTTCAGCATAAAATTCAACGATCTGGTCGGTGACTTCAAAATTATTCGCCATGCCCAGATGCATGGCTGGCAGGTAAATTCGGTTTTTGACTTCAAGCGTGTTGATTTTTATTGATTCAAATAATGGGTCGCGCATGGTGTCTCCTTAATTTAAAAGATTACGATATATCGATTGGTATATTTTTTAGCAAAAAAAATGTTATTCCACTGGTGCCGACGACAGTACCAGATTCTCAATTTGTTTCAACGCATTCATCATATATGTGTCTTTGCCGGTTGTTTTAGATAAAAGACTGCCGCCTTCGATCAGGCAGATGATAATTTCGGCCGTTTTATTGGTGTCTGTATCGGGATTGATTTCTCCGGATTGTTTGCCGGTTTCGATCAGTGTAAAAATGGTTTTTTTTATGGTTTCGATGGCTTCAACCGTCAGGCGGCAAAGCACCTGATGCGTGTCGTCTGCTTCTGCTGCGGTATTTAATATAGGGCATCCGCCGTAAGCAATCATCGTTTTATAGAGTCTTCTGTATGCTTTTGGGATGGCAAGCAGCTTGTTTATACTGGTATTTTCTTTATCCATGGCCCGGGTAAGGTATGATACCAGGTTATTTACATTGTATTGAAAAACACATACGGCCACTTCATCCTTGTCTTTAAAATTGCCGTAGATGCTGCCTTTGGTCAGGCCGGTCGCTTTTGTCAGGTCAGATAAAGATGTGCCTGCAATTCCCTTTTTGTTAAAAATAGGCGCGGCTTTTTCAATGATAAATTGTCTGGTACGTTCCGCTTTGTTTGGGTCTGTTTTTTTCATGACATAAAATATACCGACCGGTATATTTTATGTCAATAAGAATAATTGACCGGGTTTTTAAAATTGAACAGGTGAATTGGCCAACGAATTTGTAAATATTGAAACAGTTGAAATGACAGGGATATTATCTTTTAATTTAAATTTTGTTGTGGTATCTTGACCTATCATTTTTTAATCATAGAGCATATAATTCTCTAAGAGGTGTGTCATGAATAAAGAGACGGTGATGTTAAATTCAATTCTGAATACCATTGATGATGCCATTTATGTCATTTCCCAGGATTTTACAGTGGAATTTATGAACCGGAAAATGAAGGATTTGTTCGGGGAAGGAGTAGGGAAAAAATGTTACCAGCTCATCAATAAAAGTAACTCATTATGCCCCTGGTGCCGAAGTGATCAGGTTTTTGGCGGTAGATCATTTACCCAGGAGGTGTATCTTCCAAAAGTAGATAAGACATTTAAAATAATATCATCTCCGTTTAAAGATTCGGATGATACTGTTTTAAAACTTGGCATTTACCATGACATTTCGCAGCGAAAGCAACGGGAAGCCGAGCTGACGTCGAGCATGGAGGACTATCGTAGAATTTTTGATCATGTTGCTGTGGGGGTCTATATCAGCACCAAGGAAGGAAAATTTGTGGATGCCAACCAGGGATTGTTGGATATGCTGGGTTACTCAAATAAAGAAGAATTTTTAGAAATTGATATTATCACGGATTTATATTTGTTTCCGGAAGACCGCCTGATGTTTCAGGAGATGATTGAAAGGGATGGACGGGTGGTTGATTATGAAGTTCAATTCAAACGCAAGGACGGTACGTCGACACCGGTTTTGATGACAAGCCATGTGCGGTATGATCACCAGGGGAATGTCATTGGTTATGAAGGGATTAATGTTGATCAGACCCAGCGATATCAGATGGAACGACAACTCCGTGAAGCCCATGATTTTATGAATCGGATCGTTCAAAGTGCCCCGATCTCAATAATGGCGGCCGACCTGGCAGGCGACATTATTATTTGGAATAAAGCAGCGGAAACGACACTGGGCTATTCGTCTTCTGAAGTGATCGGAAAAATGCATATCACAAAGATTTATCCTGAAGGGAAAGCCCATGAAATCATGAAGGTGCTCCGTCGTCCGGAAGATGGGGGGGTCGGTGTCTTTCCACCTCAGCCGGTTCTTTATGTCCGGCAGGATGGCAGGATTATTGAAGGCCACCTGTCTGCGGCCATGATTTATGATGATGACGGTAATGAAGCGGCAACGGTGGGATCATTTGTTGATCTGACTGAACGAATTGAAATGGAACGGGCGTTGAGCAAAACCCAGGAACAACTGCTGCATTCCGAAAAACTGGCAGCCATGGGGCGCTTGACTTCCCAGGTTGCCCACGAATTGAACAATCCCCTGTACGGGATTATGAATACCCTGGAGTTATTAAAATCAGAAGTGCCGCCGGAAAATAAACGGCGCAAACTGTTGGATATGTCCCTTTCTGAAATAGTCCGGCTGGCGGATATGCTGAAAAAAATGTTGTCATTTTCCAAGCCGGAGCAGGAAATCAAAAAGCGTGTCAATGTTACCACGATTGTGGATGAAATTCTGATGCTGCACGAAAAACAGCTCCAGGAATACAGCATTAAGATATCCACTGATTTTGAAGCGGACCTGGAGGATGTTTATGCGTCAAGCAATCAGTTGCGTCAGGTTTTTCTCAATATGGTGTCCAATGCCCGGGATGCCATGCCGGAAGGAGGAACCTTAACGGTGAAGACCGATTCCGGAAACGGGTTTGTCAATATACGGTTTGCGGACACGGGTGTCGGAATAGCAGAAGATGATCTCAGCAAAATATTCGACAGTTTTTTTACCACCAAATCCAGCGTCAAAGGTGTGGGGCTCGGCTTGTCTGTCTGCTATGGTTTTATCAAGGACCATGGCGGAGACATCAAGGTGGAAAGTACGCCGGGGGAGGGTACGCAGTTTATCATTTCTCTGCCGATTCAGCAGGAAGCGGATTGAGGTGGATATTAGAGTAAAAGACGGTATTATGATTATCGCACCAGCCAAAAGGATACGCGGTCGTCATAAACTTAAAGACCTTGTGACCCGCATTCCTAAAAGCTACCAGCCCGGTTCCGGTTCA
>CAZQLG010000232.1:0-3101 GCA_964594105.1 uncultured Desulfococcus sp.
CGACCTCTTTAAAATATAAAACAAACGACATGAACACACTCAACCGACAACATAAAAATAAACCTGAACCGCCTGCTGCCGTCACCGTGAAGGTGCCCGACACCGCGATCAAAGTCTCTGGCGTGTCCAAGGTCTATAACCTGTACCGCAATAAAAAAGACCGCCTCAAAGAGGCCCTCCACCCCTTTCGTAAAATATATCACCGGGAATTTTTCGCCCTTAAAAATATCGACCTTGACGTGAAAAAAGGTGAAATCCTGGGCATTGTCGGCAGAAACGGTTCAGGAAAATCCACGCTTTTAAAAACTATTGCCGGCGTTCTGTCCCCTACAACCGGCACTGTTGAAAAACACGGCAATATAGTTCCGCTTCTGGAACTCGGGGCCGGATTCAATCCGGAATTTACCGGATTGGAGAATATTTATTTTTATTGCTCCCTTCTGGGGTTTCGAAAAGAAGAAATCGACAATAAACTGGATGACATCCTTGATTTTGCCGAAATCGGAGAGTTTATTCACCAGCCGTTAAAGACTTATTCCAGCGGGATGAAAGCCAGACTGGCGTTTGCGGTGTCCGTTTATGTAGATCCGGATATACTGATTTTAGATGAAATCCTGTCCGTCGGTGATATTTTGTTCCGGCGGAAATGTTTTGCGCGGATGGAGCAATTTTTTAAAAGCGGAAAGACAATTCTGTATGTTAGCCATAGCACCAATTCTGTCAACCAGCTATGTACGCGAGCGATCCTTTTGGATAATGGAGAAATAATTCATAACGGGCCGCCCAAACAGGTGACCATGTATTATGAAAAAATGCTTTTTGCTAAACCGGAAAACGTCCAAAAAATCCGGAAAGAAATTCAGGCATTGAATAAAACAATTACATTTGAAAATAATCGTCCTGAAAATATCAGCAAAAAAGTTCCTGCACTGGATCATTCACTATTCAAAGAAGGCCTCCCAACAGTCAGCGCCATCCATACAGAACCAAGACAAAAAGCCTATTATATAAAAGAATTAAAGCCAAAATCGACATTGAAATGCCGGGAATATGATGTAGATATTTTTGATATTAAAATCACAACGACGGAAGGAGAAAAGGTCAATTGTCTGCTCACCGGCGATCAATATATTTACACTTATAAGGTAAAATTCGGCATTCAGGCCACGAATGTTGTAATGGCAATGGTGATAAAAGATGAAAAGAGTACTGTGATGTATCACACGGCGAATCTGTATTTAAATCAATGTATCCCGGAAGTACAAATAAACGATATGTACGAAGTAAAATTTGAATTTGAATGCAATTTGTTGAGAGGTATATTTTATACGAACGCAGGGGTTGGATCTTTTTCCACATCTGGCGTGACCCAACTCAACAGAATCATCGATGCTCTTGCTTTTAAAGTCATTCCCTCTGAAAAAAATCAGAAAAGTCATGGTTTTGTTTTTTTAAACGACACCTTCAATGTTTCCAAGATTTGATTTTAATACCTGAATTTTCAGGTAATAACATATTTTTAACAGATTGAATTGTTTCAACGCATGATTATTTCACACAAAAAAAGATTCGTTATGCTCTTGCCATGGAAAACCGCAAGCCAGACAATTGCATTGCGACTGAAAAATTATAATGAAAGCCCGTATCCGCAATTTTTTTATTTTAATTCTTATCTAAATCGTGTGGTTCACCAGCATATTACCTTTGCGGATTTTAACTGTCTGCCAGAAAGCAGATTGGGATATTTTAACGCATCTTTTGCACGCAATCCCTATGATCGGGTGTATTCGGGTTTTAAACAACTTCAAAAGGATATTCAAAGCCAACCCCAAAAACCATTTCCCCATCCGTGGATTCGCAATCTGGTGATGAAACAATTGAATGAGAATTTTGAGCAGACATCTAAAGCCGGATATGATTTTGACGCATGGCTTGATCTTGTTCAGGATGAGCAGATTTATGAAATCGGGAGGAACACCAATTTCCCGCTTCATCCCGCGCATTACTGGACACATTGTGCAAATAAGCAGACGGTGGATTTCATTGGGCGTGTGGAAAACTTCGAAATCGATTTCCAGGAATTTCTATCGCGGATTGGCATTGAAGAACAATTGCCGCTTTTGAACTGCAATGTAACGGAATCCGTTCCAGATATCTTAAAAAATATTGGACAGCCGACACCGTATAAATATCTCAACTACATGAATGCGCAATCCGTAAACAAAATAAATCGGCTTTTTGAACGGGACTTTGAGATTTTTGGCTATAAACAAATTTTTCCATAATACATTTTTGATGGTTTAAAATAAGGAGTTTCATATGGATTTCTCAGGCGAACGATTTTTGCCAACCATTGATTCACCGGAAATCAGTTACGAACACTGGCACCGGTATCTATATGCATCCCAGTTCGTCAAGGGCAAAGTGGTTCTGGATATCGCCTGCGGTGAAGGATATGGTGCCTTTGCCCTAGCGAAACATGCCCAAAAAGTGATCGGTATAGACATCGCTCAGGAAGCAGTTTCGTATGCATCCGGTAAATACTTTCGTGAAAACCTGGAATTTCGTATCGGTTCGGTGGCTTCTATTCCTGTTGAGGGAAACGAAGTTTTCGATATCATTACTTCCTTTGAAACGATCGAACATATTTCCGAAGAAGATCAAAACAAATTTATGAAAGAGGCACAACGCCTTCTCAAGCCCGACGGGATTCTTATTGTCTCCACCCCGAATAAACTGACCTACAGTGATATTCCGAATTATCAGAACGAATATCACGTAAAAGAGTTTTATCTTCAGGAATACAAGGAATTTCTTGAAAAAATTTTTCAACATGTCGTCATCCTTGGCCAAAAAATCTATCCTGTTTCCTATATTTGGAATCCTTATACGGACAGGGGCGATCTGCAAGAATATCGGCTACAGCATACCAGCAAAGGTTTCGAACCAACGAATGCCCATAAGGAAGTATTGTATGCCATCGCTATTTGTTCTAATAAACATTTAGAAAAAACGAATTTTTCTGTACTTATAGATCTTTCAGACCGGATTTCGAACATTAATCGTGAGAAAGAAGCGCGTAACCGGCTATTGGAGAACCA
>CAZQLG010000232.1:3201-5201 GCA_964594105.1 uncultured Desulfococcus sp.
AACCGGCTATTGGAGAACCAGAACCGGGAAAAAGAAGACCATATCAGGATTTCAGAAGAAACAAATAGACACCTTGTTTTTCAGAATAATTCATATATTCAAATGTTTAAAGATGTCAAACAAGAATTTGAAGCGGAAAAAAAACTTAATACAGAAATTTTAAACTCATACTCATGGCGTTTAATTTCTTTTTTGCAACTGCGCCATAGATTGCAAGTTTCTTTGTGTTTTATACGTAAACTCTATAACCGTTTTATACAAAAAATTTCAACCCAAAGAGATGAGAACTTGGATGAAAGTCTTATTTTTTGCCAATTGTCAAAAGACCGACAAAATATTAGTGCACATACTATGACAATTGTCCCTAAGGATATTTCCAGAACCTTTTTAGATATTTCTATCGTTACATATAATAACGGGAAATGGGCGGAAAAGTATATCAAAAGCTTGATAGGCCAAGAGCTATCATGCAAAAAAATTAATATTATTTTTGTTGATAACAATTCAACGGATGGAACGCTGTCGATAGTAAATGCCATAAAAAATCAATATAGTAATTTTTTTCACAGCTTTAAGATATTTAAAAGACCGAATCGGGGATTTGGTGCTGGGCATAACTTTGCGTTTCAGAAAAGTCAATCCAACTTTTTTATGGTCTCAAATATTGATATTGAATTTGAAAAAGATTCTATTAAATCAATTCTGACCCATGCGTTGACAGATGACGAAACAATTTCATGTTGGGAGTTTAGGCAAAAACCATTTGAGCATCCTAAATATTATGATCCCGTAACCCTACTCACTGACTGGGCGTCGAGCGCATGCGTATTATTTAAAAAATCAGCGTTTGGCGCAGTCGGCGGCTATGAGAAAAAATTTTTTATGTATGGTGAAGACGTTGAACTTTCGTATCGGTTGCGTGCAAAAGGGTATCGCATTAAATATTGTCCGGATGCTGTTGTCTGGCACTATACGTATGCGTTCTCAAATCAAGTTAAACCCTTGCAATTTTGTGGAAGTATATTGGCCAATGCCTATATAAGATTAAGGCACGGATCGATTTTAAATATAAAAAATATTATACCTCTTTATTATAACCTTCTTTTTGAAAGAAGAAAATTACCTGTAAAAAAATATAAAATCCTAAAAATTTTACTACTTATCTTAATAAATGCACCTTATTTTATCATGTCTCGGATAAAATCTAATTTTTATTTTCCAATCCTAAGTTGGGACTATGGTTTGAACCGTAAAGGTTCCTTTTATAAGGCAGGTAATGTGAAAAATAATGTAATGGTAAGTGTTGTAATTAGGACACATCAAGGAAGACAAAACTGGCTTATGGAATCAATGGCATCTGTTATAAATCAAACATATAAAAATATTGAAATTGTTGTTGTAGAAGATGGCGGGAATACAATGCTATCGTTGATCAGGCAAATTAAAGAATCAAATTCAAAATTAAATATTGTCTATCAACCGTTACCCAAAAAAGGAAGATCTTATACAGGTAATCAAGGTTTAGCCCTGGCTAAAGGTCTTTATTTAATGTTTTTAGATGATGACGACCTCTTATTTGCGGATCATATTGAGACCCTTCTTTATTCATTAGAGAATAATCCTTCTGTTGCTGCGGCCTATAGTCGTGCATGGGAAATTTTAACAAAAAATATTAAAATGGGCCCCCCACAATATATAGAAATGGAAAAAAAGGAATTTGTACCGTCATCAAAATTTTGTAAAAAAGTATTGGCCAAAAGAAATCTGATACCAATTCAATCAATTCTTTTTCATCGTAAACTTTACGAAAAATATGGCGGCTTCGATGAATCTATGGAATACCTTGAAGATTGGGACTTATGGAAGCGTTATTCATCCGAAGATGACTTTTTATTTGTTGATAAAACGACCTCTTTATTCAGAACTCCTTTTGAGAAAAAAATAAGAGAACAAAGGCAGGCGATATTAATATCACATAATTCCAAAGCGGTCGAAAAATT
>CAZQLG010000233.1:0-5173 GCA_964594105.1 uncultured Desulfococcus sp.
TGAAAAAAGCCGGATACACTATGCTGGTGCATCTGTCCGAACCCCTTCCTAAAAATGTCAAATTAAAACAACGTCCCGGTTTGTGGAATTGGGAAATCGGGTTGAAATAATGTAAACGGTCACAGGGCACCGCATCTGCATTGTTTTACCTTTTTGGCTTACGTTTTGTTCCAGATTTTTGTGGTTTGCGGGGATGTTTAGATGATTTAGCGATGGCTTGTTTCTGTTTTTTGGCGGTTTTTTCTTTGAGTTTCCGTTTAGCGGCAATGATATCCGGATCATGATCGTTTTTTGGTTGAAATTCGCTCAGGCGTTTTACCGGAATTTTATGGTTCAGGAGTCGTTCAATGTTGACCAGCCATGCTTGTTCCTGGTCGCACACCAGCGAGATGGCAACGCCCTTTTCACCGGCCCGGCCGGTGCGGCCGATACGATGCACATAATTTTCGGGAATATTTGGCATATCAAAGTTTACCACCCGCGACAGACCGTTGATGTCCAGGCCCCTGGCCGCCACATCGGTGGCAACCAGAATCCGAACCGATCCGCGTTTGAAGTCTGCCAGCGTTCTGGTTCGAATAGACTGGCTCTTGCTGCTGTGGATGGCGGCGGCAGTGATATCGTCTGTGATTAATTGTCCGGTCAGCTTGTCCGCGCCGTATCGGGTTCGCGTGAACACCATCACCTGGTGCCAGTTCTCTTTTTTGATCAGAAGAGAGAGCAACTCGCGTTTTCGCAGCCGTTCTACCCGATATACCACTTGGGACACCCCGTCAGCCGCTTGATTTGGCGGTGCTGCTTCAATCCTTTGGGGATTGTCCAGCAGCTCGTCGGCCAGGCGTTTAATACTATCCGGATAAGTCGCGGAAAACAACAGGGTCTGGCGCTTGTCGGGTAAGAACGCTGCCACATCAAGGATATCGTCAATAAATCCCATGTCCAGCATTCGATCTGCCTCGTCAAGCACCAGGATGTTTGTTTTGGAAAGATCCAGGGTCCCCCGGTTGGCATGATCTATCAGTCGGCCAGGGGTTGCCACCACAATATCCACCCTGCGGTTTAATCTCATGATTTGCGCGTTGATGTTGATCCCGCCATAAATAACTGTTGCGCGCAGGGACAAACGCCGGCCGTAATCTTGCATGGCTTTTCCCACCTGGGCCGCCAGTTCCCGGGTGGGAACCAGGACCAGAGCGCGTGCTTGCCGTTTTTTTTTCGCCGGTGGATGTTGACTCAGCATCTGAACGATGGGCAGGGCAAACGCCGCAGTCTTTCCGGTGCCGGTCTGAGCACTGCCAAGGATGTCATGGCCTTTCAGGATAACAGGGATTGCCCGGGTTTGAATGGGCGTGGGCGCTGTGTAACCCTGGCCGGTGACAGCACTCAGCAGTTCGGCCCGAAGGCCCAGTTTTTCAAAAGACATATATTTTTACTCCACGTATCCGATTTTCCTTCCACCTTATACCTTATGCATCCGGCAGTATTTTGATCCCGGAACAGACCGGTTCTTACATGGTTGGCCATTTTTTGTCAGCGCAGCGCATAGTCCCGGTGGTTTAGAAGCGGCCCTTTTCTTTTCAGGTGTAACGGATTTTGCTGCCGTTTTTTTTGGGCTGTCAACAACCAGCGGTTGGATGTCTACTTTGCCGGTTTTTGCAATATCAAACAGCGCATCAAATTCTTCTTCAAAATAGTTTAAAATCGTATCCGGGTCCGGCACCAACCCCTCATCCGTCACCAGTCCGATTCCGACCTTGCCGGCATAGCTGAAAATACTGATTCCCATGCCGACCCGGCCGGTTCTGGGAACCCAGCCGATAAAGTTTTCAATTTTTTTGCCCGCAAAATAAAGCGGCTCCCGGGGCCCGGGAACATTGGTCATCACCGTTGACGCCTTGTTGGAAAAGAAATTGGAAGCTGTTTTGGCAATACTGGCCGACGATATGCCCAGCGCGCTTAATACCATAAAGGCGATAAACGCATCCGGCGACTGTTTGAGATGATCCATGCGTTTTTTAACTTCTCTTAAACGTAAAATCGGATCATCGATATATACCGGCAGGGCAAGAAAAACCAGGCTGAATTTATTGCCCAGCTCAAACGCGGTTCCGGGTTCACGGACGTTGACAGGAATTGCTGCGCGCAGTTCAGTCTTATTCGTCCGGTCGCCTCTCCTGATCAGGTAACGCCGCAATGCGCCGGCTACCGTAGCAATTAGTACATCATTGATCGTGGCATCCACCGCTTTACTGACAGTTTTCACTTTTGCCAGCGATATGAGATTTGTCCAGGCAACACACTTTCGTACCTTTAACGGCCCTTTCAGGGAAGTTTTGGGATCAGAAGGCATCATGGCAAGTTTTCCCAAAACCGTTGCCGTATCAACAGACAGGCTGGTGGTGGTTTTTGCGAGTTGCTTGACATATGACGGTTTTGATATCACTTTTGTCCACTCATCAATCAGCTTGCCGCCTACTAACTGAGTTTTGTCGATTACCCCGGTGACACTGGTCATCAACTGTCCGGCAGGAATGAAAGACGGCGGTGCCCATTTCTTTTTTCGTTTTTTGGGTTTATCGCCAAACAGGGGCGTCCCGTTCGGCTCTTTGTCCGCCGTTGAGAGCAGCACATAGACCAGGGAAATACCGTCTGCAATGCAATGATGGAGCCTAAAAAACAGCGCGCATCCTTTTTTATAATTTTCAATCAAATGGCATGACCACAGGGGTTTGGTCCGGTCCATGGGGATGGTCATTAAATCACTGCACATGCGCTGAAGCTCTTTTTTCCCACCGGTTCCCGGCAGGGCCACCTGGTGAAAATGAGACCGGATATCGAAGAAAGGATCAATCTCCCAACTGGCAACACCGACACCTGATATTGGGGTGACAACGCGCTGTTTGAAACGCTCAAACGCGCACAACCGGTCTTCCAGTGTCTGGCTTGCCTGGTCATAATCAATTATTTCTTTAAATTCCATGATTCCGGTAATTATCATCAGGTTGGTGGGATGATCCATGTGGAGCCAGAAATTGTCTGCATTTGTCATTGTCTCAACCATAATGCACTCCTTTTAAAAAAATTTTACGCAGGATTATTCTTATAAATGAAAAAACGACCGAAAAAGAAATGTCATAAATATATTATAGCGGATAGATGGCCTGATGTCACCATGATTCTAATATATTAAAACGTCAATTAAATATATTCCAAATTCAGTAAGCGGCTGTTTCTTCCTCTTTGACTTTGGAATCTGTTTCATCTACGCTAATGTAATACATTAAATATCATAATTAATTCATTTTAATAATCAAGCTGGCAGAGAATTAATGAACGGAAAATATATACAATACGATGATGGGCAGGATGAATTATTCGAGGATGACCGTTTTCGTAATTACCATAAAAACAAACCCGGCAGTGGTTTTAACTATGTCATTGATGATGTTATAAAAGTTTATCCAAATGCCGTACTCGTCGGCGCAATTGCGGCATCAAAATATATTCGACCGCCAATCCGGCCGCGGGTGACATATGATGTGGATATTTTATTATCAGAAATTGATTTTGAGGCGTTTCTTGCCGATACCCTGCCCGAAGCGTCTTTGAGAAATATGGAAACATATTTCACGGATTCAGACTCCGCCAACCACAGCTTGAAACATAAAAGTACAGGTATCTATGTTGACTTTTTATCCACTGAAAGCACGCCGCTAAAGAAAAAATTAATCCGGCATATTCTGGAAAACAGGGAAAAAACAACCAATATATTGAGACTCGGGGATTCAAAGATTGATATTGTAAAACCCGAATACTTAATTGCATTAAAATTAAACCGGTATTACAAAATCCCGCGGACAGAAAAGGGATTGTGCGACCGCCTGGATATTACCAAAATTTTAAAAACACTTATTTCAAATTCCATATCGTTTGGCTTCAGTGGGGTCCAGGAATTTATGAATAAGCAGGAAGTCAAATGGTTTAAAAGAATTTATGAGGATGTTGAATTTGAAATAAACGCGGAGAAAAAGCTTCAAAAGGATTTATACCAGCAGGACATGTATATTATCGATTTTGAGGCATCCGGCCTGGGCAGGGCGTCGTATCCGATTGAAGTGGCCTGGGGAGACGGCAGGCACCCGGTAACTTCATTTTTACTGAATCCTGAATGCATGAATGACTGGACGGACTGGGATCCCAGAAGTTTGGAATTTCATGGCATCCCCAGAGATAAACTGATCAAAAAAGGGGAAGATCCAAAGCGTGTCGCAGAAAGAATGGTAAAAGCGCTGGCCGGAAAGACATTATATTCGGATGAACCGCGATATGACAATATGTGGAAAGACCGGCTGCTCAAAGATTCCGGTTATGATCCCGGATTGATTCGGATTAAAAACTTAAAATATTTTTTAAACAAGATGATTAAAGCCACATCCCCTAAGATGAAGTTCACGGACCTTCTTGAAGAATTTTCAGCAAAAACAAAAACCCCTCACAGGGCCGGGCCGGATGTCACCTGGCTGTTTGAATTTGTGGATTTTGTGAGAGATATCGTATTTGATTTCGGGCCATAGCAGTCGGATAGATGAGCTGTTTTCAGGATCAGGAAAATGCCCTCACCCTTTCCTTCTATGTTTAGAATAGATTAACGGCTACCTTAAATCCTAAAATTATCTGTTTTTTGATGATTTTTCACAGCGCACGGCCGTGTCCTTTGAAGCGCTGGCTCAAGATACGCTCACCGGCGGATTTAGCAGACGAAACAACCCCCCCCAAAATAATCTTTTTATAGGTGAGAAAATAGACATGCGTAGCCTCCTTTAATAAAAGGAGCGGGCCATTCTATATCTTTGAATCGATATTAAAACAAGGAAAAAATAGTAAAATGAAGGTTTCTCATTAGGGCATGACACCCATTTCTCAAGGCAGATCATGCTGATGAAAGAGTTAATCATGATGGCTTCGCAAAAAGTCCAAATTCTTTGTTGCGCTACATCCTTCGTTTTTTCATAGTACGCTAAGTACAAATCATCACTCAGGATTTGCGCGCCTCGAATTTGGATCTTTTTTCGTTGCCATCGGAATCCGACTTTTTACGAGTTTGTCAATCATGATGGTGCCGTAAAAATTTGATTGCTGGGCGTTCGGGCCGATGTTTAAAATCCCTGCGTTT
>CAZQLG010000234.1:0-5161 GCA_964594105.1 uncultured Desulfococcus sp.
AAAGCCCTTGGCATCATTCAATCAAAAAACTGTGAAAAGATTATTCACTGCGGTGATTTTGTGGCCCCGTTTATGTTTAAAGAACTTGAAAAGGCCGGCATTGCTGTCCATTGCGTGTTCGGCAATAATGATGGCGACAAACACCTGCTGACCCGGTTTGCCCTTGAAAGCAATGGATTAATCACCCTGCACAGCATTATCGGAGAGCTGGATTTAGACGGATTTAAAATCGGGTTTACGCATGAATGGCAGGTGGCCCAGGGTATGGGCGCAAGTGGAAAGTATCACCTGGTCTGCTTTGGCCATTCCCATCAGTATGCGCTCAAGCAAATCGGCACCACCATTGTTTTAAACCCCGGCGATATCATGGGAAAAGAGGGTGATCCGGGATTCTGCATATTTGATATTGTCAGTAAGGATATTCAACGAATTTCCATTTAATCATGATGGCTTTGTAAAAGGCTTTTCATAGTGACGAATCACCACTGTATCAAAAAATAACTTGTCTATCATTTCAAAAGCTTAGAAACAAATTATTTGAAAAATATCATGGAGGTCGATATGGAAGGCTGGCTCCTTCTGTTAAAAAACGAATATTTAATTGAATTCATAAAATTTTTATGCTTGATTCTTGCTGCAATCATCGGATTTTATATGAGCAGAAAAATTATTCTGCCATTGATCCAAAGATTTTTTAAACGCACCCAGGTGACATGGGACGATTTGCTGACGGATCACAAAGTTTTCGGTCGGCTGATGCTGCTCATCCCGGCCATGATCATTCACTATGGCTTACCGCTGGTACCTGAATTTTACGACTTTCTATCCAAAACCATCCAGATTTATGTTTATTTTGTCATCATTGCTATTTTAAACAGCTTTCTTGATGCCTTTGTCGCCATCTACAGCACCCGGCCCATGTCGTATAAGTGGCCGTTAAAAGGCTGGGGCCAGCTGTTGAAAATGTTTATCACCATTTTAGGCGGGATTTTTATCATTGCCCTGATTCTGGATAAATCTCCCTGGGGCCTTGTCAGCAGTATCGGCGCCATGACCGCCATTCTCATGCTGATTTTTAAAGACACCCTGCTTTCATTTGTCGCCAGTATTCAAATTGCCAGCTACAACCTCATCCGCGTGGGTGACTGGATTGAAATGCCGGCATTTGGTGTGGATGGTGATGTGATTGACATTTCCCTGCACACGGTTAAAGTACAAAATTTTGATAAAACAAGTGTATCCGTTCCCACCCATAAATTTTTGGACAATTCTTTTAAAAACTGGCGGGGCATGTATGAGGCCAATGGCCGCCGCATCAAACGATCCATTTTAATCGACCAGTCCAGCATCGCCTTTCTGGATCAGGACATGCTGAAAAATATGGAAACCGTTGATTTACTCAAAACGTACCTGGCCGGCAAGCAAACAGACATATCAAAAAATAATCAAAAAACCGCAGTTTCTCCGAAAAACCCGTTAAACGGACGACGCCTGACAAACCTGGGGACGTTTCGCGCGTATGTAGAGCAATATTTAAAGCGCAATCCGCATGTCAGAAAAGATTTAACCCTGATTGTCCGGCATCTTCAGCCTGAAGCCAACAAAGGGCTACCGTTGGAAATCTATTGCTTTATAAACGATATCCGCTGGAACCAGTATGAATCCATTCAGGCGGATATTTTTGACCATATCCTGGCGGCCATGCCCTTTTTCGGACTGCGCACCTATCAGCGAAATGCCCTGGTGGACAAACGGGTATAATACGAATGTATGTGAGTATTTTGAAGAGACTCGCAACGCAGCGATCAGGTGCTATATGAATTTCTGAAATTAATTTTTTAGAAATCTGAAAACTCCGTTACGGGCACCAGCTTCACCGGCGGGTAAATCTGCCCATGGGCAGGCGGCATGGAATTATATACCCAGTCAATGTCAACCGTCCCGGTTTGAATTCCCCGGGAACGGCTTGCGCCTTTAAATGTCCCCCGGACCATCACATCCTCCATTTTCATGGTCATCCCGAAAATCGCCACATCCTTTCCCGCAGGGATTTGGCTTAATTCATCCCCGTACGCCATGGTTGAAAATGCCAGCAGACGGCTGTCTGCGGCCTGGCACTGTAGAAGCGGAACGAGTTCCGGATACCCGTTATCACGGATATATGCGATAAACTTCAACGCATCCAGCCGGTTAAACAGATCTTCACTGAATACGTTGAGAATCCGTTCGTTCTTTCCGGTCGCTGCACCGCCTTTGGCTATTTTTGTCATCAGAGAAGATAGAATAATACTGGCCAGCGGCAGTCCATCCGGTCCCCGGGCATCAATGAGGTCGAGATAATGTACCGTGTTGATGCCAAAATAGGCGTTATACCGAAACATGGGCTGATCATTGTAGACCTCATACTCCGGCCCTTCCTGGCGAAAATGCGTCCACTTGGCATGTCCCCGCCACATCTTCCGGTCCATACTCATCACCAGAAATCCGATCTTCGGATTTTTCTGAATATGTATTTTACTGTCCCCCTTGCAGAACTCCCCTAGAATAACCTGCTTTGGCCCTGCGGCCCCAATGGATGTGATCAGCGTAATATGGGGAAGACCTTCCGGGTTGACCGATGCCACCAGCCCGACTTTTTCAGCTGGCGCAAATGCTTTGATCGTTTGATTGTCAAATTCTTTAAGATTATACACCACCGCCGACCTCCTCTTGTTTTTCTTCAGTTTGAAGTCGGGTTGAACCGGTCGGAAATACAATCTTTCGGTCCACCCCTGATGATTTCGCTGTTTCCGTTAATACGTCCATCTCTTCTTTTGTGAGCAGTTCTGATTCATGAAAAACCCATTTTTGATCCAGCCGCAGATATTTATCCCGGCACAGATTATTAAACGCGCACAATTCCCAGCGCTCAACCACGTCAGACAGGTTCTTCGCAATAAACTGTCCAATGTCGTTAATATTTTCTGAAATCGCTGTGGCATTCGGAATCATGGGGGTTCGAATCCACAACGCACTCGGGTATACATGAGAACGAATATAATCTGCCATGTATAACAGGTTATCTAAAATCCGTTTATTGTCATGTCCGGTAAACTTTTTATGTGCGTCAGGATCGATTAACTTTATATCAAACAACACCATGGCCGCATAGGGCAATGTCTGGTCCAGCGCATCCCGGTTGCACTGCCCACAGGTGTCTAAGGCCGTATGCAGCCCTTTTTCCCGGAGCGCTTTTAAAAATGCACCGGCAAACCCGGCCTGCATGGTGGGTTCCCCCCCGGATATCGTGATACCGCCGTCTGATGTTTTGAAATACGCCCGGTCCTTGATGACTTCTTCCACCAGATCATCCAGCGACCAGATTTTTCCCATGAGTTCCAGGGCGGTTCCCGGGCATTCCGCCGCACAGTCTCCGCATGCAATGCATCTGTTTCGATCAATCTGCATCCCTGTTTCAGTGAGCGTCAGGGCATTTTCCTTACACACCGACAGACAGGTTTTACACCCAATACAACGGCTGCCCACCCACTGCAGTTGCGGTTTTATGGATATACTTTCGGGATTGTGGCACCAGGCGCAGGCAAGCGTGCACCCTTTAAAAAAAACCGTTGTCCGAATTCCTGGCCCGTCTTCGGTGGACATTCGTACAATTTCAAGAATGGTCGCCTGATTTTTATCGTTTTGCGTTTGCATGTTTTGTTTTACCGACTTAAAAAATTTAGTTGTTAAGCATCAACAATTTTGAGTCAAAAACAAGAATTTGGTTTCAAGACAAGGCAAAATTCGGCAAATAAGCGGAGTTTATATTTATAAATAAGCATTTTGAGCCGAATTTTAACGCCGTATTGAAATCAAAAACGCCGTTTTTGACCAAAATTTAGAATTTTTGATGGCTAAGTCGAGCTATAACCTCATTCTGCAATTCCTTTCCCACCGACGTAAAATACGCATTATAGCCGGTAATCCGCACCAGCAAATGCCGATAGTCCTGGGGATTTTTCTGAGCATCCTTTAACATGTCCGAATCCAGCATATTCACCTGAAGGCAGGTACCGCCGTTTTGCGCATATCCTTTTAAAAACGCCTTGAACTTGTCTCTATGCTCGGGGTCCTTAATGATCGACGGGTTAAACGTAATCGTATGGCTGGCACCATTGGGCAGATTGTTCATGTAATCCTCCCAGTCCCCCTGATTTTCATCTTTGCCGCCAAGCGCCTTGCCAACGGAATTGGCGTTTGCCGTGGGACCGTTAATATCCGCACCATTGGACGGACAAATGGCATTGGACAAGAACTGTCCTTTTGCCCGTCCATCGGCACTGGCTGCCATTACATATCCGTCACCCGCCCAGTAGTTCCAGCTCAGCATCCCGGGCCGAAACTGACGGCTGGTGGATTTGGTTTTGTGCTTCCAGGTTTCAGTGGTCCACAGGTCCATGACCTGTTTGGCCATCTCATCGGCAGAATCATCATCCCGGCCATATTTGGGTGCCCGATTTTTTGCCAGCGCCTGGAGCACTTCATGGCCCTCCCAGTTGTCTTTTAACGCGGCAATCAATTGGGCCATAGTGCATTTTTTTTCATCAAACACCAGGTATTTAATGGCCAGCAGCGAATCCACGGTTGTGGCATAGGTCACTGCTTCTAAGGTGGTCAAACTGATCTGGGCCCCGCCCTGGGTGACATCCCGTCCTTTTTCAGCACACCCTTTGACCAGGCATGACAGGTACGGCGTTTGCAAAAATTTTGCCCGGATCGACTCAGACTTCTCATACAGGTCCACACATTTTTGAACAATATAAGCTGTCTGCATTTTATAGGCACCCCAGAACTGATCCCAGGTTGTAAACCGGGTCGCATCCCCGGTTTCAGGGCCATCCTGACGGATTTTTTCGGTCTTAAATGTCATGGGGTCCACAAAGGCAATCAAATCCCTGCCGCCGGCCAAGGCAAGCTCCACGGCCTTTAACAGATTTAAATTATTATCAACCGTCCCGGAACGGTCATTGCCCACCATGGTATTTTCAAGGCACCCAACGGGCGCGTATTCATGGACATTGTCTTTGTTGATCAGATGGGTAATGTTGGCTTCTTTTGCCTCCCGAAGCATCCCGGCCATGGACCGCTCATCAAAATTAATCAGAAACGGCGCCCCCTGGCT
>CAZQLG010000235.1:0-5148 GCA_964594105.1 uncultured Desulfococcus sp.
GCCGTAAAAATTTGATTGCTGGGCGTTCGGGCCGATGTTTAAAATCCCTGCGTTTTTAAATCCGCGACAATATCCACATAAAAATCCGGTGCATTAAATCCGGGGGTGACCCCAAACAGGTGGCCGATAATATTGAGGTGATCGCAACCCGGACTCCACCATGCCGCTGACTCAACACCGCGAAAATTTCCCCATTTGGCGCTTTCAACGCTTACCAGCCCGTCATTAGGTCCTTCTTTGTCATCCAGTAACCGCCATACAGGGTCCAGAACAATATTCGGGCAGCCATATTTTATTTTTGCCGCCCAGCTCTGGTAATAGACCGTTCCCACATCCGGCGTGTTCGGGTTGAACACATTCTGCATGTGATCGGTCGTGACATCATAAAGGTTATCAAGACTGTCGGGACGCGTATCGCCAAAGATGTAGGCATAAACGAAATTCAGTGTATTCCCGGTGATCGATTTGACAGGCGCCGGAAAGTTTTTGACGATCATATCGGCCAGCATCATTCCCTGATGTGGGCCGGCGATACTCGTCAGACTTTTCACATAGGGCGATAACTCAAGATTGGATATGGCATAACGGGCATAGAGCGCCCCGTGGGAGTGGGCGATGATATTAAATTGGGACGCATTGGAAATCGTCTGGATCTGTAAAAACTGCTCCCTGAACTGTTCCGCCTTGTCTGCGGTGCCATCCATTCCATTTACGGTGGTCATATAGATTTCCGCGCCCTCATTTTCAAGCGCATCCGGAATACCCCACCAGTACTCTATAAAACCAAGGATTTCAGCAGCGCCTCCCGTCCCGTGGGCCAGAATCACCGGGTATCTGGTATCGCAGGTGTCTATTTTGTTCGCTGCCGCAAAGCCCATTGCCGGAAGTAAAAGTATTGACACACAAGCAATCCACAAAACAGCTTTAAATATTTTTTTCATTTTTTCCCCTTAAAATCAGTTTCATTTTAACGCAACCGATATTTGTACTTTTTTGTATACTAATTATAATAAAATATATCGCTTCGGTAATAAATTTAAGCATAAAAAGCGTTTCATGATGACGAATCACCACTATATCAGAAAATAATTTGTCTGTCATTCCAAATCTTTACGAATGAGTTATTTGGAAGCTTTCACAGGCGCATCGAATAACTTGGAAAGTGACGATGTCTTTTCAGTCCCACGGAATCAGCATTCGTTTCTATTTCAGGTTTCATTTTTCCTTCTTTTATTTTTTTATCTTTACTCAAATAATCGCAATAAACATGCCCAGCAAATCCAGAGAACTTTATCCCGGATTATTTGATCCGCCAAAAATACGGGATGTGGCGTTGGGCATGTGGATTAATCTATGTGCTGTTATTCCTTATCATAATAAAAAATAAGCCCCTTCGCGTCAATTATCCATACGGAAATAGAAGGTTCAGCTATGAAATGAATTTACCCCCTAATCATTATAAAAAAAATCAAAAAACAGCCAGATCATTTCCTGGTCCGCATTGGGAACAGGAATAATCGTCAGGCGCCCGTCTTTTTTTATAAGCGTGTAAAGTTTTTTTTCTTGTGTAATTTTTTGAATCAATACTTTTTCATCTTCTGATTTTATATCAGATTTCAAGAGATTAACAAATCGGCTCAGCCGGAATGCGGTGATCAGTTCGGCGGTGGTCAGGGATTGGTTCCAGGGATAGGCGGAAGAACCGGCGCAAAGAAAGGGCGGATGTTTGTCGAAAACAGATTTTTCCGTATAGTCCGGAATACCGGGGACCGGGTAAAAAAGGGAGATTCCGATGCGTGTGGGTTGTTTTGCCAGGTAGGCAATATTGGCTGCCACGGTTTTTTTTGTGTCTTTTTTAAACCCGCAGATAAAATAGGTAATGCTCTGGATGCCATATTTCTCAAGCGTCTGAATCACGGTTTCATACAGGGGAAATGTGGCATCCCTTTGTTCTTTTTTAAGCGTTGGAAGATGGGTTGAGGCAATGGATAGATTAAATTGTGTCATTCCAAGATCAATAAGGGTTTTGACAAGTGCCGGGGTGAGTTTTGTATAATCCAAACCATTTTCAGCTAAAAAAAAGATTTTGGGAAACTTTTCTTTAAATATTTTTAAGACATTTAAAAAATATTTCGGGGCCAGAAGAAGGTTGTCATCTTCAAAATTAACATACACCGGTTTGTTTATATCTTCGGCATTGATGGCAATATCGGTCAGGCCGGTTTGAATCTTTTTGATGTCAATGACGCGGAAGTCGCGGCCATGACATAGAAAATTTGAACAGAACCGGCATTTTTTAGAGCATCCCCGGGATAAAGATGTGGTAAAGTAAATGGCTTTTGACGTTGTGTTGGTTTTTTTCAGGACAAACGCAATCTCATCGGCATTCGTCTGTTTTTTAATTTGTGGTGCACTAATATGGCCGTTGATCTTCCGGTAAAGGTTGGGAACCCCGGAAAAATCTTTGGTTGTTGATCTCAATGCTTTAATAAAAGAAGAAATGGAAACTTCCGCTTCACCAATCAGCGCAAAATCAATATCCGAATTTCGGATAAAAAAATCAGGATATGCGCTGACTCCGGCGCCGCCCACCACAATGATCGCTTTTGGGCACATGGCCCGGATCTGGGAAGCCAGTTTCAGCGTGGCCTCAGCATAGCAGAAAGCAAAGCAGGGAATAAAGACAATGTCCGGTAAAAAAGCAATGCATTGATCCGCGCATTGGCCAAGTGGCGGGCCGAAACGCTGATATCGGGTGAAAAATGAAAGCCTGCCTTTTTCGTTTTCAATGATATGGGGTTTTAAATAATTAAGCGCTTTGGGCAGCGGGAGCTGCTTATTTTTTTTCTGATGCGGAAAATTAAACAGCTGGACCTCGCACCCGGTTTCCCGCAAAAGGGTGTATAAGATTTCACTGCCCAATCCTGTAAACCGGTGCGGGGTAAAATAAAAATCAAAAACCGGAGCAATGGCGATACAGGCTTTTAATGGTTTTTCTTTGATCATTTGAATGGTTGCCAATCGATTTCAACCTGGCTGGATGTCGTAGGTTCATGCTTCATAATTGACGCATTGTTTTCGCTGATATAGACCTTACCCTTTTTCCCCATTTTTAAGTTTGACGGCTTCGTAAAAAGTATTTGGATGGCTAAGAACTAATTGGGTGCGACACCATCCATAACTTCGCGAATGACTCTGGCGATTTGTTCGATGCTGATTGGTTTCATGACAAACGCCCGAAAGCCGATTTTTAATGCCTGTTCCTCGTTTATGGATTGGCTGAATCCTGTACAAAGGATAATCGGAATATCCGGCCGAATATGCATGAGTTCCTGGGCCAGTTTTGCGCCGGTCATGTGCGGCATGGTCATGTCTGTTATGACCAGATCAAAATCATTTGAAAAACGTTTAAATAATTCTAACGCTTCAATACTGCTGCTCCGGGTTTCAACCTGGTAACCCAGTTGTTCCAGTACCTGACGGCCCAGATCCATAATGCTTATTTCATCATCAATGAAAAGAATACGTTCATTTCCTGTCGGAACCTGAAGGCTGATTTCAATCCCCGGCTGAATCTGCTTTTCGACAATCGGAAGAAAGATATTAAAGCTGGATCCTTTTCCCTGTTCGCTTTGAACCGTGATCGCGCCCCCATGGCTCTTGACAATTCCATGTACAACAGAAAGGCCCAGGCCGGTTCCTTTATCTGGTGCTTTTGTGGTAAAAAAAGGATCGTACAGTCGTTTGATTAGTTCTTTTGACATCCCATGGCCGGTATCGCTGACCGTCAGGCAAAGATACCGGCCGGGGTTTATCTCGGGATTCCTGCTGGCAAAGTCCTGGTCAAGTATCACATTGTTTAAGTTGACCTCAAGAACCCCCCCGGATTCGCTCATTGCATGTTCGGCATTCGTACACAGGTTCATCAGTATCTGATGAATTTGTGTCGGATCTGCCAATACCATGGCATCACTCATTGCGTTGTGACGAATTTCAATGGTTGTCGGAATAGAAGCCCGGAGTAGTTTGAGGGCTTCGTTGATGATTAGTTTGGCCTGAACGATTTTCTTTTCATGCTCCGTCTGACGGCTGAATGCAAGAATCTGCTTGACAAGGTCCCGGGCCCGATAGCCGGCTTTTAGAATTTTATCTAATTTTTTCTTTAGACCGGGGTGATTGGCAGCTTCGTTTAATCCCAGTTCCGTGTAACCGATGACCGCTGAAAGGATATTATTAAAATCATGGGCAATGCCGCCGGCCAGGGTGCCAATGGCTTCCATTTTGTGTGTTTGCTGTAGTTTTGCTTCCAGATTTTCTTTTTCTTTTTCCGCCATTTTCCTTTCTGTAATATCTCTGGAAACCCCGAGGATACTGATCGGGCGATTATTTATATCCCTGATAAATTTTGCGGTAATTTCAACCCATATGCTGGATTTATTTTTACAGTATTGTTTTAACTCCAGGGTTTTGGATCTTGGTAAGTCATAATTTCCTGTTTTATCTATCTCCAATTCTTCTGATATCGCTGCTTTTGCGTACTTTAAAGAGTGGGGCAGGAAAATTTTTTCCGGACTAAGTTTGATAAATTCTTCAGATGTATACCCCAGTATATGTTCAATCGAAGGACTGACATATGAAAATTTTGACTGAAAAAGATCCAGTATCCAGATAATATCGGAAATATTATCTGACAGTAGGCGGTATCGTGTCTCACTTTCCCTGATTTTTTTAAAAGATCTGGCATTAATGATACTGATGGCAATTTCCGAAGCAACTCCCATTAAGAGGTTCATATCGCTTTGCCGCAGGTCTGTCTCTGATTTACTGTTATCCACAGCTAAAATCCCAAGGGATTCTTTTTCATATATAATTGGCACGCAGATGAGCGACTCCCCGCCCAGTTTTTTTGCGAATTCCAGACTTTTTTGAGAAAAGGTATTTTCAATATCCCTGAGGTTGTCGATGAGAAACGGTTTGCGGTCTCTCCAGGCCACCACAAAAAGGCCTTTTGATTCAGGGTTGTCGATGTGAAATTCTGTCTTTAATAATAACGCTTTCTGTTCTTTTGTATGACCAAATCCCCCTTTGTAAGTCAGGCATGTCTTTTCCTCATTTGTCAGCATAATCATTCCACGATCAAAGTCGAGG
>CAZQLG010000236.1:0-5143 GCA_964594105.1 uncultured Desulfococcus sp.
CGGAGACCGCGTCTGGGGCGGTGCTCAGGATTCCGAGGTTATGTTCGCATGCCCTAATAATAAGCTGAACGCTCTGATGGAAGGTTTAGAAGCCACACATGACGCCGGTTTGCGGTATCCGGTTCCCCAATATATGAATTACGCCCCCGGTTTTCAGGCGGAATTTGAACAAAAAGCGGTTCACCGGGCCGGTGGGACAATTGCCAAAAAAGATTAATAACCGTAGCTCCTGCCCTATGAATTTGATGTTGAATATTATTCAGTTTTTTAATAGGTTGTAGGGACGGTTTCGTAAATCCCGAACGGGCGGGACGGTGTTGTGTTAAATCCTTCGCTGTATTGTAGGGTTTATTTTATGCACCAATAATGACGAATTATTACTCAGGATTTACGCGCCTTCCCGATTTTATGCGATTGATGAATTTTAAATTTTGCCGTCGGAATCTGATTTTTTACGTGATTATTCTGCCCGGACCAGCAAAGAAATAATTATAACAATTGTTCATGTCAGGAAAAACCATGAAATATCAAAAGCTGCTCTATTTTTTACAAAATGTGGGACGAGATCCTTCCTCTTTAATGCTGGAAGATTATCTGACAGGCTTGAAAAACCGTCGCTATCTTCTTCAATACCTTAAAAAGAATGTTGACTGGAAGGCATTGGAGATCCATCCGGTTTCTTTGCTGATGGTTGATATTGATTATTTTAAACGGATCAATGATCAATACGGCAGCAGTGTCGGAGACCAGGCCCTGGTTCATGTGACGAAAATATTAACAACGGTTTCCGGTAAGAGGGGAATTCCCGTTTTATACGCAGGCGATGAATTCATGCTGCTTTTGCCGGGTGTGAAGAAACATAACGCTTTAATTATTGCTGCAGAACTGATCGACGATGTGAATGAAAATTCATTTTTTTCATCAGATGCCGGTACCGAAATTCCGATTACATTGAGTATTGGGGTCGCAACCGCCTTAGATGATGCGGGCAGTGGAAAGGAATTGATCAGCCAGGTAAAAAATGCACTCTACCATGCCAAGCAAGCCGGTAGGAATCAATATGCCGATGCCGGAGAGGTCAGCCGTCCGGCGGTACAGTATCTGGACAGCGCCAGCATCGTGGGAAGAAAGCCCCAGTTCAGTCAGGTAAGTGATGCCTTGAGAAGTATTGGTGACGGAATCAGCCAGTTTGCGATCATTGACGGGGCAACCGGCATGGGCAAAACAAGTTTTTTGGACATTGTTCAAAGAAATCTGGAGAAAACAAAACTGAATACGGTCCGTGTATCAGGGGTTACCCAGGAGTCGTTCCGCCCCTATTATCTGGTTTCCTATATCGTTACGGAGTTGATGAATCAGAGGGAGGATAAAGGCATCGGCATCCTTGAGGCAATGGATGAAAAGGAGCTGGAACGGCTGGCAAATATTCTGCCACAGCTGGGATCAGCGGATGTAACACTTCAGGAAATTGATGGGCGGCAACGTGAAGCCATTTTTCGGTCATTTATCAAGTTTTTTGTTTTGCTGGTCGAAGACGGAAAACTGGCGGTCTTAATCGATGATATGGATTACAGTGACCCGGCGTCACTTCACCTGCTGCGTATTATTATGCGGGAAAAATCATTGGTTTTGTTTATTTGCGGTACCGCAACGGATGAATTACAAACAAGTCCCAAAACAATTCCACTGGATCTTTTTCGATCGGCGTACAGCGATAAGTTAGGAATTCAGAGCATTGAAATGACACCTTTGGATGCCAATGATATTGAAAAACATATCAGGGTTATTTTTCCGGAAATTGATATGCCCCAGCGTTTAACCCGTGAACTGGCAGAAATTTCAAAGGGGAATCCCCTGTTTGTCGAAGAGCTTTTAAGAAAAATGATCAGTGACCAGAAAATTGTTCAATCCGGGCAGCGGTGGAAAGTCATGAAGCTGGAAAAAGGCTATTTCCCGAAGTCCATTGAAGACATCATCCGCAATAAAATTCTTGCCCTTGACGGCGACAGTCAGCGGTTTTTGGATTGCGCGTCCGCTTTTGGAGAATCAATTTCTCTGAGTATGCTGACCGGTGTGTCGGAAGAAAAATCGGCCATGGTTCATGATTCTTTAAATCGGATTATTGACCAGGGGATTGTGCGGTCTGATTTTAAGGATAATGACGAAACGGTCCGCTTCCTGAGCAAAAATATCCAGGGCGTCATATATGACGGCATCAAGCCGGACCAGAAAAAAAGTCTCCATGAACAGATCGGTAATTACCAGGAGAAACTGTATCAGCATAATTTGTTGCCGTCTGCCTCGTTTCTGGCGCATCATTACAGGCGGTCCGATAATCAGGAAAAAGCCCGGATTTATGAAGAACTTCAGGCAAATTATAATCAAAAAGTATTCAATGATCATGAAGTGGCGCGCTATGCGGTAAACGAGACGAATGATGACGGCATCAGCGGTGCAGATGAAATTGGCGATATTCCGCTGAATGATGAAAGTTTGAAGTATGTCCCGAAGCTGTTGCAGTCGATGCTCATCACGATCAGGAATACAAGACTGTATCCGCCGGAAAGCAAATCAGTGACCAATTCGGTGCATCAGCTGATCCATCTGATTGAAAAAGTGCTCGAAAATACGGAACGTATCAGTATTATCACCGAAAAAAACAGCATCCTGATTAACGGTCAACTCATAGAGGCCGGAAATTTTCAATCCATTGCACAGAAAATAATTGATTTCTGGGATCGGCTTCAGCTTAAATGCCTGACTTTTGTAGAAGGGTTTAAAGAAGAAGAGCTCAAGATTATTTTGGAAAGAATATGCCGGATTGAACCCAAAGAGATTTCGCCCCGATACTGGAAAACCTTTTCAGAAAAAAATAAGCTCACGCATATTCATCCCCGGCAGATAAAATACACGAAAGTCGAGTCTCCTGCTTCGCAAATGATGCCTGGTGCAGAAGACATCGGAATTGATTCGGCATCCGTGGCCAGGCAACTGGATGACGGGGGTATTCAGCGGGTCATCAGCGCACTGCTGGGGGCGTATAGCAAGCTGAAACTGTATCCCGCCCACGGCCCGGTGGCAAAAGAAGCCGTGGCGCAAGTGATATCCGAGCTGAAGGTATTTTTTGAAAAACAACCGGTATTAAATATTGCCCGTATTGAAACATCTCTTCTGGTCAATGGGGTCAAGCTGGATACATTCAGCTTTGAAGCCATGGCGAATAGCTTCGTTAAACTCCTGGCAGATGCGAGATTGAATAGTGTTACCTTTTTAAGCAAGGTGTCTTTAAGTGATATGACGGAGTTTATCTCCGTCGCGTCTGAGTCTTCTGAAGAAAGGGAGCTGAATGAAGCTTTCTGGCAGGAAATCGCATCCGAAAAGCAAATACAAGGCATTCTTTTTGATCAACGAACATATGAAATATTTGACGAACAGCCGGGCGAATCTGATATGGCGCCGGGAGCGGAGGAGATTGAACCGCCTGAAGAATCTGAAAATGAGTTTGATATAAATAGGTTTCCGAATCGTGTGCGGGAACTTTTCCTGTCCGGTGACCGAAAAGGCGCTGGAATTCTACTTCAGAAGCTGTGTAAGAAATATAAAACCATGGATGAAGCCGACAGAAAGTCACTGCTGGATATTTTTGATGTAATTGTCAGGCCGGAAGACTGGCATCCCAGTGCGGCCTATCTGAAATTTATTTTAACACAGGCAATTCCACTGTTTGAAGGGGAAGTGAATCCTGAGTTTAATCGTCAGGCGGCTGAGATTGTTTTTTTCTGTGGTGAGCGGTTTATTCTTTATGGGGAATATACCCTGGGGGCCTGGATTTTTACCAAACTCCAGAATTTTTCGGAAGGCAAATCTTCTCTGGCTTTTGATGGGAAGGGTGTTTTGAACCAGCCGCTTGATACGAAGACCATAGAAATTGTTATTGATGATTTAAAGTCAGCGGATCGTTCGCGACAACAGGATGCGTTTCAGTTATTGAGCAGCCTGGGCAGCTGGGTCGTCCCCGTTTTAATCGAAGCAATCAAGCGGGAAAGCAATATGCGGGCCAGGCGTTTGGGAACCGAGTTAATTAAAAATAAAGGCAAGGATGCGATTTTTATGTTTAGAAAATCGCTGCTGAATGAGAGCCGGACGGAATGCCGGGCCCGTATCCTGGATGTCATTGATTCCGTGACCCCGGATTTGATGATAGAACTGACCGATACCCTGTCGGATGCTGCCGATGTTGTCCGCCGGTCAGCGTTTCGTCTGGCTGAAAGATTAAATACCCCGGAAGTGATTCAGCTGCTTATTGCGCTGGCCGGTGGTGATGATCCAGACCATGCTGTTCAGGCGATAAACTCATTGGGCAAGCTTAAAGCCGATAGGGCCGTGGAAATACTTATATCGGTGATGGAAAATCCTGAAGAAAAAGAGGTTGTGATCGCCGCCTGCCGGGCAATGGGGCAGATTGCAGACCCGTTGTTTTTTGTTCCGTTGGAAAATATACTGATGCCGAAGCGGCGTCTGTTTTTTAAGAAAAAAATTGAAACAGCAGTGCGTGTTGCAGCTGTTTATGCTATCTCTCAGATTAAAGACAGCCGGGTTCCCTCTTTTTTAAAAACGTTGGCGGAAGACCCGGATTACCGCGTTCGGGAAGTCTTGAAGAATCTTCGTTAATAACCATTTTAGAACAGGAGAAAAATTTGAATGAAACATGGTAAAGTGACCACATCAATGGCACATTTTTGTAAAGATACCTGCCCGATATGCACCAAAGGCCGGGAAAAAGGAGAAGGTATCTTATACACTATGATTAAACTCGAAGAGAACCTCTGCCCGGCCTGCCGGGCGTATAAAAAGGTTTACGGCAAATCGGCCCATGAAAAATTAAAACCATAGGTGTGGTCAGGCGCAATCCCTGGGTTTTAATTTTTTGCCGGGGCCTGCATATTCAATGACGGGCAAGATGATACGAGTATCAACAACGGTCGTTTTAGCGGTCATCAATAATATTGAGCTGAAAATGTGGGTCAATGAAAATGGGGGGAAATGGGGGTCAGAAATGGGGGTCACAGAAATGGGGGTCATAGAAATGGGGGTCAAATCTTTAGTGCGGCCGGGCAAGGTCGTGTAATCCAGCGGGTGGGAA
>CAZQLG010000237.1:0-5135 GCA_964594105.1 uncultured Desulfococcus sp.
TTTCTGTTGAAAAAATTCGCCATATTGCTGAAATCAAAATAACCGGCGACCGACTGAGTATTAACTGCCGTGAAAAGACCGGCGATATGTATTCATCCATTGATATGGCGCTGGATAAGCTTGAAAAACAAATTAAAAAGAACAAACAAAAAATCAAGCGTCACCGACAGGGTACGCGTTCCGAGCCCATGCAGAATCAGGATTTTCCTGAAAATATATCACCCCCCCCTATGGATCACGAGCCCCAAATCAGGATACAAAATATTGATTTCAAGCCGATGGACGTGGAAGAAGCAAGCTTGCAGATGGATCTGGTTTCAGATAACTTTATTGTATTTACAAATTCGAGAACCAATAGCGTCAATGTGATATACCGAAGAAAAGACGGCGATTTTGGACTCATTCAGCCACGAAGCTAACCTTTAAATTATAACAAACACCTTAAAATGAATATACTCGATTTTCTTGACCCTAAAAATATTATTACTGACCTAAAAGCAACCGATAAAAAAGGTGTTCTCGAAGAATTGACACTTCCGATATCGGATACCACAAAAATCGAACACAAGGAACTTGTCCGGGTACTCATTGAACGTGAACATCTTGGAAGTACCGGGATTGGCAACGGTATCGGAATTCCTCACGGCAAATTAAAAAATCTTCCGTCATTGATTTTAGGCGTTGGCTTAAGCCACAAGGGGATAAACTTTGACGCAATGGACAAAAAGCCGACGCATATATTTTTTTTACTGTTAACCCCTGACAGCTCGACCGATCTTCACCTGAAACTCCTTTCCAGAATTTCAAAAATTTTAAAAAATCAATCTTTTAAAGACAAAATTTTAACGGCATCTGATAAAAATGAAGTTATTCGATTAATACAAGGCATTGACGAAGAATTTTAAATGACAAGATATAAAATAATTATTATCACCGGACTTTCCGGTTCCGGTAAAAGTACGGCGATCGCTGCACTTGAAGACACAGGTTTTTACTGTGTCGATAATATGCCGGTTGAACTGCTTCCTAAATTTCTCGAATTGCCCTTACATAGTAATACGGAGATTAAAGGTCTTGCATTTGTTATGGATATCAGGGAAAAAGGATTTTTAAATTCATGGCCGGTTGTCTTTGAAAATCTCAGGCAAAAAAGTTATCAATTTAAAATCCTGTTTCTTGAGGCAGAGGAAACAGTCTTGTTAAAACGGTTCAGTCAAACAAGAAGGCATCACCCTCTGGTTCGTGATAAATCTCTGATAGACGGAATCCGTGAAGAAAAAAAATTACTGGTGCCATTGAAAGAAGCAGCCTCGAGAATTATCGACACATCGAACTGCAATATTCATGATTTGAAATCAATTATCTTTAATTTGGCACAAACCACTGTTGAAGCCTTGGCGATGCGCATTAAAATAATGTCATTTGGCTTCAAGCATGGTATTCCTCACGACACAGATATGATCATTGATGTGCGATTCCTGACCAATCCATATTTTATCCCGGAACTCAAAAAATATGACGGTAAAAATGAAAAAGTTAAAAAGTATGTTTTAACGAATCAGATAACCCATACTTTTTTATTAAAATTTAAAGATCTTATTGATTTTTTAATCCCGTTGTACGAAAAGGAAGGAAAATCATATTTAACAATTGCGATTGGTTGCACAGGCGGTCAGCACCGTTCAGTGGTTATTGCTGAAACAATTTTCACTCACATCAATAACCACCCCGGTCGCTCGGTGGATTTAAACCATCGGGATATTGATATCAAAATTTAATGTGCTTCAATATAATTCACCGCCAGTAATAAAAAGAATGAACACAGATATATCATTACCGAAAAACAAGCTCAAATTTAAAGTTAGGATTTTTTATGATTGGCATCGTCATTATTACACACGGACAACTCGGAAATGCACTGGTAGAAACAGCTGAAATAATTTTCAGCGAAAAGCCTGAATCAATTATATCTGTATCGATTAATTTAACAGAAAATGTCGAAAAATTAAGAAAAAAAATTAATACCGCAATTAGGTCCGTTGACGCCAACAAGGGCGTTCTGATTTTGACGGATATGTTTGGCGGCACCCCTTCAAATTTAAGCTACTCCTTTCTTGAAGAAGGGCGAATCGAAGTCATTTCCGGCGTAAATCTGCCGGTTCTTCTCAAGGCAATCAATCTGCGGAAAAAAGATATGGATCTGCATCAGATGGCCAAGACCATTGAAACTTACGGCAAAAAAAGTATTTCCCTGGCAAGCAGTATTTTAAAGGGAGAAAAAAGAAGTTAACAGATGTCAAATTTGGTCATTGACACAGTGTCGGAAAAAGATATAGAACCGATTTTGCTTATTGAAAAGGCGTCATTTTATCAACCGTGGAGCAGAATATCTTTTTTAAACGAACTTTCAAATAAATATTCACATAATTATGTTTTAAAGCTTGAAAATTCTTTTAAAACATACCAAGTTATCGCATACCTAAGTTTTCGTTTAATTATCGATGAAATTCACATATTAAAGATCGCTGTGGATCCTGAAAAACGACGCAGCGGGATTGCTTTTAAATTTTTAAATCATTGCCTGGGTTTGCTATCAGAACCGTACATAAAGTCGGTGATCCTTGAAGTCAGGCAATCAAATACAGCCGGCATTGGACTATATAAAAAAATCGGTTTTAATATTGAAACCCAAATAAAAAATTATTATTCAGATACCCATGAGGATGTAATCCTCATGCGAAAAACTTTTTAAAGGAGGATTAAATGACAACCAAAATAGCAATTAATGGACTGGGAAGGATCGGAAGGCTTGTGTTCCGTGCTGCTTTAAAGCGTTCTGATATTGAGATTGTTGCAGTTAATGATTTGATGGATCCTGAATCCATTGCCCATCTACTGACATATGACTCCGTTCATGAAAAGCTTGACGTTCAAATTACGCCCAAAGAAAATGCCATCGAAATTGATGGGAAATCCATTGCTGTTTTCTCAGAAAGAGATCCAGCCGACCTTCCCTGGGAAAAATATAATGTTGATATTACAGCAGAATGCACCGGGCTATTTCGGGATAAAGCAAGTGCCGGCAAGCATATATCTGCAGGTGCCAAAAAAGTGATTATCTCCGCGCCGGCCAATGAACCAGACATTACCATTGTTATGGGGGTTAATTCTGGTCAGTACAATGCTGACCACCATCATATTATATCCAATGCATCATGCACCACAAACTGCCTGGCGCCGATCGCTAAAGTCCTTAACGACGAATTCGGCATTATAGCCGGTTTAATGACAACCGTTCATTCTTATACCAGCGACCAGCAGCTTCTGGACGGGCCACATAAAGACTTACGACGCGCAAGGTCTGCCTGCCTATCGATGATTCCGACAACGACCGGCGCTGCTAAAGCGGTTGGCCTGGTTTTGCCGGAGTTGAATGGAAAACTAAACGGGCTTTCCATTCGTGTACCCACCCCGAATGTATCTATTGTCGATCTGGTGGTTACCATTCAAAAAGCCGGAATCAGTGCCGAAGATATTAATGCTGCCATGAAAAATGCTTCTGAGAACTCGCTTTCCGGTATTCTCGGATACAGTGATCTGCCGCTTGTTTCAAGTGACTTTAACGGTTGCCCGCTTTCCTCTATTGTTGATGCACCAACAACTTACGCAATCGGAAACATGGTCAAAGTTTTGTCCTGGTACGATAATGAAGCCGGATACTCCACCCGAATGGTCGATCTGGCTGAAATGATCGGCAAACAGCTTTAGACGAATCTGCCGACAACGGGTATATAATTTTCGCTTGCCGGCTTTTTTCCAACATTTCAATCTGAGGAGTTTTCTTTATGGAATATCGCATCCCATTGATCGCGGGAAACTGGAAAATGTTTAAAACTTGTAATGAGGCGGTGGATGCAGCAACCCGACTGACAGAACTGGTTTCTGATATTGATAACATTGATATTGTGATTGCGCCGACGTTTACTTCGCTTGCGGTTGTATCAGACGTTATTCGGGATACCCGGATTGATCTCGGCGCTCAGGACATATTCTGGGAAAAAGAAGGCGCTTTTACCGGTCAAATTTCCGCCCCTATGCTCATTTCCGCCGGATGCCAATATGTTATAATCGGTCACTCCGAACGGCGGCAGTATTTTGGAGAAACAGACGAAACAGTTAATAAAAAGATGAAGGCGGCAAGCGATTCCGGGCTTATTCCCATTCTCTGTGTAGGTGAAACAGAAATTCAAAGAGATGAGAAAAAAACATTTTCAGTGCTTGACAAACAGATGGAAAAAGGGTTAGAAGGTCTATCTTTGGATGAGCACCGGTCTCTTGTTATTGCATATGAACCGGTCTGGGCAATTGGTACTGGTAAAACAGCGACCCCTGATCAAGTCCAGGAGGTCCATGCATTTTTGCGAGAACGGATTGAAAAAAAATTCGGAGATATGTTTGCAAAAGCGACCCGGATTCTGTACGGAGGAAGCGTTAAACCGGACAATGTGTCCGAGTTAATGGCGTTACCGGATATTGACGGTGCCCTTGTCGGCGGTGCCAGTTTACAACCGGATTCATTCAGTAAAATTATACATTATTAATATTAATCAATTAATAGAGACTTATGACTGCTTTAATTATAACAATACACATAATTGTCTGTATCGCCCTCATCTTGATTGTACTTTTGCAAACCGGCAAAGGTGCTGATATGGGAGCTGTTTTCGGTGGTGCGGGCAGTCAGGCCCTTTTTGGGAACACAGGTGCTGCCACATTTCTTGGCAAAATGACGACTGTGGCAGCGGTTGTTTTTATGATCACTTCGTTAACCCTTGCCTATATATCCAAAAGCGGCGAAAAATCGGTCGTGTCTGATATTACGCCGGCAACTCAACAGACGGTACCCGCTGTTCCTGACCAGCCGACACCGATTACTGAGGAAACACAGACAAAGCATAACACTGTGGTTCCTGTTGATCAACGCCCAACAGAAGAGATACCTTCGGAACCAGCACAGATTCCCAAAGAGGTTGAAACACCAACTTCCGAGTGACAAACCGTCTTTGCCGAAGTGGTGGAATTGGTAGACACGCTATCTTGAGGGGGTAGTGGGTTACGCCCGTGCCGGTTCAAAT
>CAZQLG010000238.1:0-5099 GCA_964594105.1 uncultured Desulfococcus sp.
TAACGATTTTCAATTTCACCGCACCTACTGCGTCAAATGCTATCTCGCATAACTGACTATAGTGAGACAGCATTTTCCTTGTATCTGCGGCAAACTTGAAAATCGCCCAATCTTAGATAGCTTTGTAAAATTTGGACTTCCAAATAACTTCATAATGCTCGATGTGCTAAAATCGTAGGTCGGGATTTTTTCCCGACAAATGAACATGTCCTGTTAGCCGCCGGGTAAGAAACCTGGCCTACTCTGTGGAAGTTCTTTTTTAAATCGGGTTCTAAGGGCGTTAAAATCAAACATCCGGGTTAAATCGAAAGGGCATATGGCGTCGATATTTGCTGTCATTGTAGCCGGGGGTAAAGGTGAACGGATGCAGGCAGACATCCGTAAACAATACCTGGTTTTAGATGGCATAGCCATTTTGAGCCGCACACTTCTTGCCTTTGCTGAAATTTCAGCGATCGATACGGTCTACCTTGCGGTCCCTGAAAAAGATTTTGATTTTTGCACCTGTCGGATACTTCCTGCTGTTTGTAATAAACTTTCCGTTCAACTGGTTAAAGGCGGTGCAAATCGTCAGGAATCGGTTTACAAAGGGCTGTCGGCAATAACTGACCCGGGTTCTATTGTTGTTATTCATGACGGGGTCCGGCCGTTTGTTCCTGTGGCGCAGACGGAAGAAGCGATTGCCCGGGCCGCGAAGGAAGGGGGATGTATTCTAGGAATTCCCGCCGTGGATACATTGAAAAATGTCGACAATAATGGGCGTATTGTCAATACGATGCAGCGGGATGGCATCTGGCAGGCCCAGACGCCACAGGTATTCCAGTACCAGTTAATTAAAAAGGCCCATGATTATGCATTGTCAAAAGGATTTACCGGAACAGATGATGCCTCCCTGATGGAGAATATCGGCAAACGTGTTAAGATGATTTACGGCAGTCCTTATAATATCAAAATCACAACACCGGAAGATCTTGTGATTGCTCTCAGCATTCTCAATCATAGTCAGATTAACGTTTGAAATAGATAATTTAACAGAAATTGGAGGAACTGATATGGAAGATGTGATTCAGTTATTAAAAGAAAGGCGGAGTATTAGAAATTATTCTGATCAGGAAGTGCCGGAAGATTTATTGCAAACGATTTTTGAAGCAATTCAGTGGACACCTTCCTGGGCAAACACCCAATGCTGGGAAATTGTTGTGGTTAAGGATCCTTCGGTCAAAGAGCAGCTTGCTGAATCGGTGCCTGCGTCCAACCCCGCATATAAATCCGTCTTAAAAGCGCCCGTTGTTCTTGCCGTATGCGCTAAGCTCGGGACCTCCGGCTACTATAAAGGCATTGTCACGACAAAATTTGGTGACTGGTTTATGTTTGATTTGGGACTGGCAACGTACAGCATTTGCTTTACTGCCCACACATTGGGACTGGGAACGGTCGTCGTCGGCCTTTATGATCATAACAAAGCAAAAGCCGTACTCAAACTTCCGGAAGAGGTTGAAAATGTTGCACTGATACCATTGGGTTATCCCACAAAGATACCAAAAGCGCCGAAGCGGCAAAATGTCAGTGATTTTGTACACTATGATACATTTTAATCCGGCAGTGTAATGGGCGATTTTGATTTTTCCCTGATAAGCATATTTGCATTCTCATTTCTTGTTGCATTGACCGGTGCCATGGCACCCGGTCCGCTTTTGACATATACAATTATAAAATCCGTTAAAACGAACCGACGGGGTTACCTGATGGGGGCATGGATTATTCTCGGTCATGCAGTGATCGAAATGGGCATTATTCTGCTGTTGCTTTCAGGGTTTTCATTTATATTTCATAATGTGATATTTATGCGGGCTGTCGGGGTCATTGGCGGGTTTATATTGCTTTGTTTCGGTACTTCGATTGTCATTAATGTATGTCGTAATAAAATACCGACCGAATTTCTATCTGTTTCGGAAAACAAGACTGAAGAAGCCCCCCAATCCATTCAGGGGTTTGATAATCCTGTGCTCGGCGGTGCGCTGGTATCCATGTCAAATCCATATTGGTGGATCTGGTGGGCGACCATCGGATTTGCTTTTATGGTTCAGTTCGACATTTCTTTTTATAACTGGCCCAAGCTCATTGCTTTTTTTATCGGTCATGAAGCCGGTGATTTGATCTGGTATCTTTTGATATCCGGTTTTGCGTTTTTTGGGGTACGATTTTTGAATAAAAAAATATATTATGCCATTTTAATTACATGTGGAATTTTTATGATTATTTTTGGTATTTATCTGGGTGCGTCATTGTTTTTTAAACCGGATATTGTATAAGCCGCTGGGCAAGCAGTGTATTTTGTTTTTTATCGCTAATTTTTGTGTTTTTTTCGCAACCTATTTTAAAAACTCAAAAAGTATTTTGTTTTTTAACCTTCAGCCTTCAGCCTTCAACCTTATACCTTATTATATGAACGAAATCAAAAAAACAAAAAAAGCGCTGGTCGATGAAATCCATGGCCTGCAGCGGCGCATTGAAGAACGCAAAGTTATGGAAGCTGAGTGCCAAGGCACCCCGAAAGCATTGGCGGAAAGCGAAGAACGATATCGCAGTGTTTTTGAAAATACCGGTACCGCAACGATTATCATTGAAAATGACATGACCATCTCCATGGTAAATGCCAAGTTTGAAGAACTGACCGGATACACAAAAAAAGAAATCCACAATAAAATGAAGTGGACGGATTTTGTTGCAGATGACGATCTGGACAGGATGAAACGGTATCATGTCCAGCGCCGTCAGGACCGGCGGTTGGCGCCGACGGAGTATGAATGCAGGGTGCACAATCGTTTTGGTGAATATAAAGACATGTATGTGCGTATTGATATGATTTCCGGAACACGGTCCAGTGTCGGGTCATTTAATGATATTACGGTGTTTAAACAAACGGAAAAAGCGTTGATTGAAAGTGAACGCAAACTGTCCAAACTCATGGGGAATCTGCCAGGAATGGCGTACCGCTGCTCAAATGATTCGTTTCGGACCATGAAATATGTCAGTGCCGGATGCAAGTGGCTGACGGATTTTTCTCCGTTTGAATTAATTGATAATTCCAAAAAAGCCTATATGGATATGATTCATGCTGAGGACAGGGATGATGTGAATCACCAGATTCAAACGTCCCTCGTTTCCGGACGGCCATTTCAGATGGAGTATCGTATTATGACCGCGTCCGGTCAGCAAAAGTGGGTATGGGAAGAAGGTTTGGGGATTGTTTCTGATGATGGGGCCGTGAGTGAGGTTGAAGGGTTTATCTCTGATATGACCGAACATAAACTTGAGGAACAACAGCTTCGAAATGAAAATAAACGGTTAAAGTCGACGATCAAAGAGCGGTATAAGTTCGGGGATATTATTGGCAAGAATCGTTCTATGCAGGATGTCTATGAGCATATTTCCAAGGCCGCCGGATCTATTGCCAATGTCATCATATACGGTGAATCCGGAACCGGAAAAGAACTGGTCGCCCGTGAGATCCATAAACTCAGTGATAATCATGATCGTCCTTTTGTCCCGGTCAATTGCAGCGCTATACCGGAAAATTTGTTCGAAAGTGAATTTTTCGGATATAAGAAAGGGGCATTTACCGGCGCCAGCCAGGATAAGCCTGGATATTTTGATCAGGCAAACGGGGGGACCCTTTTCTTAGATGAACTCGGCGAGATTGATTTAACCGGCCAGGTTAAATTATTAAGGGTTTTGGAAGGCGGAGGGTATACCCCGGTCGGCGGTAATGAAGTCAAAAAGGCGGATGTGCGGATTGTTGCCGCAACCAACCGGGATTTAAAAGAAGAGGTCAAAAAAGGCCGCATGCGGGAAGATTTTTTTTATCGTATTCACATTATTCCCATTACACTGCCGCCTTTAAGAGAACGGAAAGACGATTTACCTTTGTTGATAGAACATTTTCTTTCTATTTATGCCACCAGTGACAATATGCCGGTGTTAGACGGTAAAGTCCTGGGAATGTTATATAATTATGAATGGCCAGGCAATGTTCGGGAACTTCAGAATGTGCTACAGCGTTATATTACGCTTAAAACACTGGATTTTATGTCGACTTCTGTGACCAAATCAGTGGTGATCGATGATTTTGATTCGATTGATATCCATGAAAATGTTGAATCACTGAGCCAGGCAATGGATGGTTTTGAAAAAAATATTATCAAAAGCATTCTCGAAAAAAATCAGTGGCGAAAAAACAGGGCCGCTTCTGAATTAAATATCAATCGTAAAACATTATTCCGAAAAATGCAAAAACACGGTCTTTCATAGCCCCGTTTTAGGGCATAAATACCCCATGTTTATAATCTGTTAATAATTCAGCATGTAATATTTATTTATGGTAAAAATCCGGGGCATGAATGCCTCGTTTTTTTTCTTTTTTATTCCCATCTTCTCAGTCAGTCTTCGCAGTTATTTTCCCATCGGTCCGCTCTTTTATTTAAATTAATTTTTTTGTTATGTGTTTTTAAATAGTTGTGCTGGTATGCGTAAGGCATGGCTATTTACTGGCCATTTTCTATAAAAGTGGCATGTGTTTTGCATATTAATAAAACTTGGTTGAATAAATAAATTTTAATAATGAATTTTGTTCCTGAGTGGAATGCGATATAAAAGGAGGTTAATATTATGTTTAACTTAAAATTGTCTTTTCTGGATGGTTTGCGTGCGAGCAATCGCCGGAATGTGATGCCAATGGATTTTGGAACCATGTATTTTTTATATCCGTCTGAAAGCGGCCATTATGTCGAGTTCGGTTCGAAGGGTATTCTGAAAAAAGCGTTGGACACAGTTAAATCCCGATTTCAAAAAAAGGACAGCGATATTGAGTATTACAAAACCGAATCTTTTTTTTAAGCCGGCCGTTAATATTATATCATGTCACTTGTGACTGTTTTTTGAAGTATACCTGCCGTTGGCATAATTTAAGAAATAACAAGGTTTTAAATATTCCGGGATATACCACGCGATGTGGTATATCCCGTTTTTTTTGTGATGAATGGGTGACCCTTAGCCCCGTTGAAAATATAGGAATAAACTCGACGTTTCCGCGTTAATTT
>CAZQLG010000239.1:0-5048 GCA_964594105.1 uncultured Desulfococcus sp.
AATTTTTTCATATCCTCGGGAAGTAGGGGTGTAAAAAATCTTATTTTGCAGTTTTTCCGGTAAATGGTCCTGAGGAACAAAGCCGTCTTTGTAATTGTGGGCATATTTATAGCCTTTGCCGTATCCGATATCTTTCATCAAGCGGGTGGGGGCATTGCGGATATGCATGGGGACGGGAAGGGCGCCGGTTTGTTTAATGGTTTTAAGCGTTTGTCCGTAGGCCGTATAGATGCTGTTGCTTTTGGGGGCTGTTGAAAGATAAACGGCTGCCTGGGCCAGGGAGAGATCTCCTTCCGGAGAGCCGAGAAAGCGAAAGGCCTCCATGGCTGCCATGGCAATGGACAAAGCCGAAGGATCCGCATTTCCCACATCTTCAGAAGCAAACCGGACCATTCTGCGGGCGATATACATCGGGTCTTCACCGGATGAGAGCATCCGTCCCAGCCAGTAGATGGCCGCATCCGGATCACTTCCCCTGAGGCTTTTATGAAAAGCGGAAATCAGATTAAAGTGTGCGTCCCCGGATTTATCATAGATCAGTGCTTTGCGCTGTAATGCGTTTTCCACCATTTCTAGGGGCACTTCATGTGTTGCGGTATCGCCTGTTTTATCGTTTGGGCGACCATTGGCATTGTTAGTGGCATTATCAGTGGGAATGGTTTTGGATGACGCATAAACAGCGGAGATTTCAAGTGCATTGAGTGCTGAACGGGCATCTCCGTCAGAAATGGCAACGATATGGTCAAGGGCGCTGTCGGAATAGGTCAGCCCCAGGCGGCCCAGGCCATTATCGTTGTCATTTAACGCCCGCTTTAACAGGATTTTCATATCGGATTCAGACATGGCGGACAGGGTGATTACCTGGCATCGGGACAATAAGGCCGGAATTACTTCAAAAGAGGGGTTTTCCGTGGTGGCACCCACAAGGGTGATCAGTCCGCTTTCCACATGATGTAAAAAGGCATCTTGCTGGGCTTTGTTGAATCGGTGAATTTCATCAACAAAGACAATGGTTCGGTTTCGATGAAAGTTTCGCTGCTGTTTGGCCGCTTCAATGACATTTCTGATATCTTTGACACCGGAAAGTACAGCTGAAAAATGGGAAAAATGACATTGGGTGTGTTCAGCAATAATCCGGGCCAGGGTGGTTTTACCGCAGCCCGGCGGCCCCCAGAGAATCATTGAAAAAATCCGGTCGACTTCGATGGCGTTGTGAATCAATGAACCTTTGCCCACCGCCTGATCCTGGCCGATAAACTGATCCAGTTGGACAGGCCGCATCCGGTCGGCCAGGGGCCTTGATCCGGCCGTGGTTTTTTGCGCCTGATGCTTAAAAAGGTCCAGGGTGTTTTTATCGATTTTGTTGCCGGTCATTGGTGCGTTCAAGGGTTAATTAAATGTTTTTTGACAGGACGGTCTGGTCTCGCCCGTATCTCTTGTGAAAATTATGATAGCAAAAATTTACGACGCAGGCGTGTGAGAAACACAGGTTAAGAACGTTTACTTTTTTTCCGCATTTTTTCAGGTAACTTTGTTTTCCTGTGGACCCTTCCATCGGGTTCATTTCGTTTTCTGAAAAATAATCGGACCGGGGTCTGGTCCAGGCCGGTTTCTTTGCGGATCTGGTTGATCAGATAGCGCTGATAGGAAAAGTGGATGCCGTCTGGTGAATTAACAAAACTGATAAAGGTCGGCGGTTTTGTAGAAATCTGGGTGACGTAAAAGAATTTGATCCGCCGGCCTCTGTGAAGAGATGGCTCGGTTTTTAAGGTGGCCCGTTCAAATATTTTATTTAAAGGCCCCGTGGCAATCCGCGTGGTGTATTGGTCATAAACGCTGTTGACCATGTCAAAAATTTTCGGCACCCGTTGTCCGGTCAATGCGGAAAGGGCCATTACCGGCGTAAAGCTGAGAAACTTGGCCGCCATTCTAATTTTTTCAATAAAGCGTTTGAGGGTTTTGTCATCTTTTTCTACGATATCCCATTTATTGAGCAGAAAAATGCATCCACACCCCCGTTCAAAGGCGTAGCCGGCAATTTTAACATCCTGATCAGTGACTCCTTCATGGGCATCCAGCATAATCAAGGCAATGTCACATCGTTCAATGCTTTTTAGGGCTTTGATGATCGATATTTTTTCTATTTTTTCATAGACTTGTTTTTTTCGTCGAATACCGGCCGTATCAATCAGCAAATACTGCCGACCGTTGATTTCGCAGGCCGTATCAATGGAATCCCTTGTTGTACCGGGGATGTCGCTCACAATGACCCGGTTTTCGCCTAAGATCCGGTTGATTAATGATGATTTTCCGACATTCGGCCGACCGATGATGGCGATTTTAATCGTACCATCCGCTTCATTATTTTCTACAGGCGATGTCGGAAGGGCGCTGACCAGGCAGTCTAAAAAATCAGGCACCCCGTATCCATGCTCTGCGGAAACCGGGTAAAGTGTTTCAATTCCCAGGCTGTAAAATTCGTTGATGTTTTCTTCTTTTTCATAACCGTCAATTTTATTGACAACATAGAAAACCGGGCGGGATAATTCTCTTAGGATTTTAATTAATTCACTGTCAAAAGGGGAAACGCCGCCTTTGCCGTCAAGCAGGAGAATAACGGCGGCTGAATCGCTGATGGCTTGATAGACTTGATTCCGGCTTAAAGAGGAGAAATTATCATCATCTTTGATTGAAAATCCACCGGTGTCAATGACGGAAAATTCAACATCATTCCAGTTACATGATCCGTAATGACGGTCCCGGGTAACGCCGGGAAAATTATCCACCAGCGCGTCCTTTGTACGGGTGATCCGGTTAAACAGGGTCGATTTCCCGGCATTGGGTCGGCCGACTATTGCAACGACAGGTTTCATTCAGATTTTATAGATAATGCGTTTGTCGGTAATGATGATATCGACATATTTGTCATGGGATTCCATGGGGATTAGCTGTGTCATTTGGTCTTCGGTTGCGCACGCTACTTTTCTGGCCGTGGCCGGGAGCTTGGATATGATGCGATCGTAACGCCCGTTCCCGAGTCCCAGACGTCCGCCTTTTTCATCAAAAGCAATACCCGGTATAATGGCAATATCCACATCATCAATGGGCACCACCTTGCAGCGATCTGGATTCGGTTCAAGAATATTATTGGGCCCGGGTTGTAAATCTTTTTTAATATCACTGATTTTGTAGAGTCGGGTTCCGTTATTTTCTCCCTTGAAAAGTGGAAGAACAATATTTTTTGTCGATTCGCTGCAGTATTTTAAAATATTTTTAGAATCCACTTCATGCGGGTGGTTGATGTACAGCAACGTCACCTCAGCTTCCAGGAAATTGGCAAAGTCAAACAATTGTTCTTCAATCAGTCCATATTTTTCCATGATTTCTTTTTTAGAAAGTGCGTCTAACTTTTCTTTTACCTGACTGCGAATTTCCTGTTTTTTAACTTTCAGATCCTCCATTACTTTTCCACTCCATATAAAATATTCTATATATTATGAGGTACTTATTCATAATATAATTTTTGTATCATTTTATTATACACAATATGATACAAATTGCAATAATGATTGACGAACTATATACACCATGATAATTTTTATAATTTTATTAGTAGTAAATAAATATAAATTTATAACAAATATAGGTACTGTATGCTGGAAATCAAGTATGTCAGGCAAAATTTATCTCAAGTATATAATTCTCTTGAAAAACGAGGAGATACAGCTGACCTGGATACGTTTCAACAGGCGGAGGCTGCCCGGCGTGAAATTTTAGGGGAAATTGAGACATTGCGTCATCAGCGAAATGTGGTTTCCGGTGAAATCGCAGATCTCAAAAAAAACGGAGATGATGCGGAAGATCTTGTTATTCAGATGCGGAAAGTTTCCGGGGAAATTAAAAAGCTGGAAAAGTCCCTTGCGGAAAGTGAAGAAAAAGTTCAGGAAATATTGATTCGACTTCCCAATATTCCCGATTCATCCGTTCCTATGGGAAAATCAGAGGCCGATAATCAACTGCTCCGGCAGGTAGGGACCCCCATAAAGTTCGGGTTTACCCCCAAAGCGCATTGGACGATCGGTGAAGATTTAAAAATTCTGGATTTTGAAAGGGCTGCGAAGATTACAGGGGCCCGATTCCCGCTTTATTTTGGGGCCGGTGCCCGTCTGGAAAGGGCATTAATTAATTTTATGCTCGACCTGCATACTGTTGAACATGGCTATAAGGAAGTACTGCCGCCGTTTATCGTGAACCGGAAAAGTATGACCGGTACCGGCCAACTGCCGAAGTTTAAAGAGGATCTGTTTAAGCTTGAAAACTGGGACTATTTTTTAATCCCCACCGCAGAAGTGCCGGTGACGAATATTTACCAGGATGAAATCCTTGATGAAGATCAGTTGCCGATATATTATACCGCATATACGCCGTGTTTTCGGTCCGAAGCCGGATCATACGGCAAGGACACCCGGGGGTTGATCCGTCAGCATCAGTTTAATAAAGTGGAAATGGTAAAATTTACCACCCCGGAAACCTCTTATAATGAGCTGGAAAGCCTTTTGAAAAATGCGGAAGTCGTTTTGCAAAAACTGGGTCTGCCATATCAGGTGGTGGTGCTCAGTACCGGTGACCTGGGTTTTTCCGCTGCCAAAACCTATGATATTGAAGTGTGGATGCCGGCCCAGGATAAATACCGTGAGATATCATCCTGTAGTAATTTTGAAGGATTTCAGGCCCGGCGGGCCGGGATTCGGTTTCGGCGTAAGGGTAAAAAAGGGACGGAACCAGTCCATACCTTAAACGGGTCCGGACTGGCGGTTGGGCGAACCCTTGCCGCGATTCTGGAGAATTATCAGCAGGCAGACGGAACCGTGATTATTCCTGAAGTATTACGGCCATATATGGGGGGTAAAGAAAAAATTGAGCATCAATCATGACGGCGTTGTAAAAAGTCCAAATTCTTTGTTGCGTTGCATTCTTCGTTTCTTCAAAGTATGCTAAGTACTAATTATCACTCAGAATTTGCGCGCCTTGCCAATTTTATGAGATTG
>CAZQLG010000240.1:0-5019 GCA_964594105.1 uncultured Desulfococcus sp.
CACAAAAACATTGCCGCTTTGTTAAACCGATTGTAGGTTTTGACCCGGATGCAATACCAGATAAGCGGTCGCTAAGAAAAAAATTAGACCTGCCCGAAGATAGCAAACTATTTCTGGCAACCGTCGGGCCGGAGGGAAATTATGAACACCGTGTAGCAATCATTGAGCAAGTTTTTGAAATTATGAAAGCGGATTTTCCGGATGCATATTTCATTATAACCAGCTCAGGGACTGGAACGAAAAACCCCGGGGCCGGAACGAAAAAATGGATACATTATCATCATTTCCTTGATAACTTATATCAATACTTTGCCGCCTCTGATTTTGTCATTACACAATCCGGATATGGTAAAGTCACAGAATTGTCTGCCCTTGGGATACCATTTATTGCCATTCCCCTTGATTATCATTTTGAGCAGGAATATGTAATGGACCACCGTTTGGATTATTATGGGGTTGGAAAATTGATAACAATGCGTGATCATCACCCGGAGGATATTGCTAAAATTGTATATCAGTTAATGAATGTGGAGATGGTAGCGATCGAAGTTGATACAGGTATAGAAATAGCGAATATTATATTAAACCTATGTTAAATGTGGTTGATACCTAAATTGAGCAGACCACAAAAGGGAATTGAAAATGCCAAGTCCATTGACTTTAATGATGGGAGTGCTATTCGGCTCAATCGGTTTAGGCTTTTTTGTTTATGGTAAAAAACAAAAAGCGGTTATCCCTTTTGTCAGCGGCATCGGTTTAATGGCGCTTCCCTATATTATTTCAAATATTTATATCTTAATTTTGTTATGTATTGGTTTGGTATTTCTTCCTTATTTTATAAAAGTCTGATCATCTCACAATGGCAAACCCGAACCGCACTGCACGGGAACGATCCTTGTATCTCCCGCGCACCATTATAATGTCACGGCATGGATAAAAGCCTTTCTTGATCGTCTGTATTGTTTTTTTTGATATCCATTGAACCTCCCCAAAGCGCGGTTTTTGAACATCCAACATCGAACATCGAACGTTGAACATCCAATAATGAAGTCGCTTTGCTCCGCCGGTTTATAGTGTCCTAAGTCGAGCGATTGTCGAAGTTGCCGCATATGCAAGGAAAATGCGTTGTCGCTATATTTGTTTATGCGGTTGCGCATTTGACGAAGTAGATGCGGTGAGATCGGCAATCCCGTAGCGTTTTAAATTTTGAAACTTAAAATCGGGTAACATTCTTAATTTAATATAAAAAATATTTTTTCAAAATTTAAAACGCTCAATTTAGGAGTGTATAAAAATTGCCAGAAACCCTTATTCAAAATTCGATGTTGGGCGTTCGATGTTCGATGTTCGATGTTCACAGTCTTTTGGATTGCATTTTATCGAAAGAATTTGAAGAAAATCACCAATCAGAATCCCATCTGCGGAATCCGGCCGAATATCATGCTTTTGAGCATTTTCTAATTAATTCTGTTGTTATAAAATCTAATGTATGTTAATAGTTCGATATTTTGAATGATATATTCATTCTAAACTTGTTTTGAAGGCACAAAACAGGAATTAACTGCAAAATCGGTTGTAATGAAGGTTTATTCACGCTTCATTTCGGCAGTCGAATAAATGGTTAGCGGTTTTAAATAAAATCAGGTCAATTGGAATCATTTTGAAATATCCGAAATCTGTTTATCACTCAGATCTTGGTGTTATACTGTTAGAAAATAGCTCAACAGGCATCCAAATTAGTTGTCAAAAAAATGTTTTTGATACGAACGGAATGTTATTCGACAAATGGAGTTAAACAGAAAAAAACTGTAGAATTCATTGTTATACGGAACCGCACTAGTGACCGTTTTCGACCCAAAGCGGACATTAAGGCTAATTCTGACTTCAATCAACCATCAAGAAGCAAAGGGATTTTAGAATGCACCTGCACAATGTTTATATTAAAAACATCAAGCAAGCTAATGAAAATGATAGATTAGCTATATTTGTCGGTGCAGGCGTATCAAAAAGCTCAGATACTGATTATATAAGCCTCCCTTTGTGGAGTGATCTAATAAGTGAACTCAAATCAGATTTAGCTATAACTGAAGAGCTATATTATTTAAAACTAGCTCAACTGTATTATCTTGAGTTTGGAGAGCAGACATATAACCAAACATTGAAGAAATATTTTCCTGAAGACATCACCCCATCGAGTTTACATCGCACGATTTTGAAGGTAAACCCTCGCGTAATAATAACTACGAACTGGGACTGCATCATTGAAAATGCAATAGAGCAGGAAGGCTATCTATACGATACGATATGCACGGACAAGGACTTAGTCAGTTCAACCAGTCCGAATAAATTTATTAAAATCCATGGTGATTTCAAAAATCACAATATAGTTTTCAAAGAAGATGACTACCTCAATTATTCAAGAAATTTCCCGCTAATAGAAAACTACATCAAGTCTATATTTTCAACACATACAGTTCTGTTTTTAGGGTATTCCTATAACGACATTAACCTTAAACACATAATGAAATGGATACAAAGTCATTCCAGTTCAGCTCCTCCGATGTATTTGGTAAATTTCAAAACAGACAAGCCTCAAGAAAGCTACTTGAGAAATCATGGGATCACCACATTAGTGATAGATAGCGAAAGCTATTCTATTGATGAAATTCAGCATTTAGAGAAAAGGTCAGCGCTAACTCAATCTTTTTTAACATCTATCATTCAAGATGATAGAGCAGTAGACCCGAACGATGAGCAGGAAGTTATCAGTTTCATATACGAGCGTATAAAACACCTAAAACAGCAAAGTTCAATAACTCATAATCAAATACGGAGAGCGATAACAAACTGTGGGTTTCGTTACGATGACGATGGCTTAAATATATTAGAGTTATTCAAGCCCCAAGGAGTCCTGACTACGGACTACAGCGACACCACCAGGTCGCTTCACGAAAAATTCTTGGAGATTCTATCTCGCATAGACTTGTTTCGTGAAGATGAAAAAGAGAAGTTTTATCGAAGAAATTCAAGACTTACGGACGTCCTTTCTATCTTAGCTCTAGCTCATATCAAAGGTGTCGTTTTACCCAACGATAATGATAGCGGGCAAATTATGTACTTTGTGAACGAGAAAATCGATTCAGCTCAAAACCTAGAACAGCAAGATCGAAAACACATATCTTTTTCAGAATATGAATGCAAAAGTAATGATTTAATAAAATCTTTGTCATCAGAATCTTATGAGAGCTATAAATATGGCGAGGATGAATTAGCATTTAAGAAAAATTCTGAACTCATTCTTGCTTGTAAAAGGCACCAAATATACTCAATGCTATTGATAGCGCTATTTAATAAAAACTCGATTTTATGGAGGCTCAAGTACTCTTTTTCTACAGAAAATAGAAACGAGTTTGAAAAGGAAGTGGAAGTAGAGCTTCAGGATGAATTTTTTAAATTTCCAAGATCAGAGATAAAAAAGAATCAAGTCTTGTATGATTTTTTGGCCTTGCATTCTGTTCATCAAAAAGCAAATGAGTGTACAAAAAAGATACTTGAACTCACAAAAGCCGTTGAAAGTATAAAAGCTGGAGGAATGAGCTTTAACAACAATGCAGATGAACCAACTTCCACACACATTAACCTATTAATGTTTGCGTTGAAAAATCACATAATGATTGATCAGTATGCCCCATACAAAGCGGTTATGAGAGACTTCGTCAAGATTTCCATACTCCGTCAATCAGTCAAAGAAATAGTAAAACTCAATCAATATGAGTTTTACTCAGCCATCCAATTCTACTCATCAAAAGAACTACAGTCAGAGCTTAGAGTATTTTTTAAAAATGAGGATTCCAATCAACTTCGTCTAAACGCTAGTGATGAGTGTTCCGAATGGATTATTTCTACCATTTTGCCAAACTTAACAGATCGGTTAATAAAAGATCGAAGTTTATTCGACGGTCATGAAACTAAATTTGAAAACAGCGTGCGATTACTTGCATTTCTTGATTTGAGTGACACTCATATTTCAAAAGTTATGAGTGAGTTTTCCCGATTAATTACTAGTAGTTCAACAACTATCGGGACTTATGAGGCAATAAACGAATTTTTAGCACACCAACACAATTTATTTGAGCGGGAGATCGAAACTGACGTTTTGATAAAGATATTAAACACCGTAATCGACAAAATCACTTCCAAAACAGCCCATGGTTGGGATCAGCATGCGATACTCAATGGATCTATAGACAATTTATACGGTTATATTGGGGTAGTAAAAGGCGAATACACTGATAAGGACCGAGTCCGCCGGCTGGTGTCTGAACTTGAAACTTACAAACCAGAAGAGCAGCGTAAGTTTTCGAGATCTCTGCTTTACAGCATCTTTAATATTTCGAACGCTAATGTTCGAAATATTATTAAGGAATTCATTAAGGACGTCATTTCTCAACCCAAAACAAAAGGCATAGATGATTGGGAATTTGAACTTTGGTCAGTCGCAGTGGGTTTTAAAGATTTTGAGACAGAGGCTGTTACGAAGCTAGATGAATATTTGGAACAGTTTCGTGATGGCAAAACGTTTTCATCACAGCTATATTCACTCAAAAGCTTAACTCAACATTTAATAGATGAGAAAGAAATTGACACGCTAGAAGGGCTAAACAAAGAGTTAGGCGATCTAATAGATCAGCATAAACATCGTCCAAACTTTTCATCAATTTGAGTATGCGCAGAAATAGAGATGCAGTTAAACCTTAGATCATCGCCGTTGTCTAGGTTTGGCGACAGAATATCTAAAGCTTATCGGGAGAGTCAAGTTTTCAATCAAGCCTGATTCTAATGGTTTTTCAAATGCCCGCTCTTGGCCGTATACGTCCAGTAGGAAGTAGGTTCAAGTATCGTATAACAAGGCGCTGCTGCCGGACAATTTTTCCGCTGCGCTCCAAAATTGCCGCAGAGCGCGGCGTTAGCTGAATAAGGAAATGGCTAATTTGATCAGTAAATCTAAAGACAAACTAC
>CAZQLG010000241.1:0-5007 GCA_964594105.1 uncultured Desulfococcus sp.
TTCAAATCGACTAAGGATGAAACCCGTTTTTTTCGGGAGGGGATGAACCCCCGGTTTTCCGGGAGGGGATAAACCCCTCCCCTACAGGGACAAATATGACGAATATAAAAAAACAATGGTTTTTTTGTCAGATGGTTATCGCATTGTTTGTCTTTATGACTGCGACGCCCGGCTTTGCCGAACTGACCCCCATGGCGGACAATTGCCTGGAAGAAATCTGCGGAACGTCCGGCATCAGCATCGCCGTCAAAAACGTCCAGATCTTTCACCACATTGAAACCATTGGATATTGCGCCTCTGACAACGGTGGGATTGAATTTCAGAATTTTAATATGCATGGCAGCGGTGACGTTGCCTTGTTCAACTATGATTTTGGCACTGTCACGGATTCCGGAATTATCTATCTTGATGTATTCGAATCTGAAATTGCACCGGTAAACGATTGGTCCGGTACTGTCATTACCAGCAGTGACGCTGTTGATCGTGGAATGATATCTAATATTATCCCCAACTGGGACCAGGAACTTGCTTACACGATCGGCAATATCGCATTTTATGATCCGAATTATGCCGTAAACCCGGTAGATCTTGGTGCCGTTACAATTGGACTCATTGATATGCCGAGATCTGCGACTTACACATCCCCGCGTATCGACGGTGTTGGATTCGATTTTCAGCATTCCTTCCAGATGACCATCGATAAAATTGGCTATGCTTACAACACAGACTGTGACGCCCTGGAATTTTCATCCATTTATATTGGTGAAAACTTTGCAGATCTTTCAGGAGATGACCCGCGTGATCCGTCCACCTGGAAGCCCAACCAGACCACCCCGGTTGATTTTGGAAATTTCCATATTGGAGATCTTTTCGGTGATGCCGCCAATGGCATCTATTCCAACCCTGCCATGATTGATGCTGGAGAATGTGATATATTTAACGATGGTGATACTTACGGTTTGTTGAGTTTAAACCTTCCCATGACAGGGTCCGTACGGTTTGAAAGCGCGGATTTCAATGGAACGGATTTCGGACCCGGTGCCATTGACGGGATGGAGATACACCGCCTGACCCTCCAATTGATCCCCTGATTTTTTTTGACATAGAAGCACCCCGTCATCAGAAACAGACAATCCTTGTTTTTTCGGTGAGAGAATCACTCCCATCATCCTCAGGGGATCTCCCCGCCCCCATTCAAACGTACACGTCCGCTTCAAAAAAACCAGATTTACGGTACAATTAAATTGACAACCGCTTTGTTTTATGTCATTTCTTCAAAGATACAATTATTTGAGGCCCATCCATCTGATTTATCTGTGTCTTTTAAAGTATCAAAGAAAGGACAACGGATATACTATTATTTTATTAATTTAAAATCAGGAGCGTCTGTATTGTGCATATTTTGATTGCATTTGTTATCACAGCCTGCATCCTATCAAGTTTTCATCCGATTAATCCGCTAAAAGATGATGAGGTGTATATTGATGTCGGTGCCGGCACACCCGTCTGTATTCGGCAAAAAATCACGCCGCTCGCGGAATTAAGCGACCAAAACATCACCAAACAAAGTTTTGACTACAGTTGCGGTTCTGCGGCTCTGGCAACGCTCTTAAATGCATATCTTGGTGAAAATTTTACAGAGAGACAAGTTATTCAGGGACTTATGGAATACGGCAGCAAGCAGAAAATTGCCGAGCGCCGGGCTTTTTCCCTGCTGGACATGAAACGCTTTGTCAACAAGCTCGGTTATGACGGCAATGGATTCAAAGCAGACATCAATGATCTTAAAGAACTGGACACTCCGTGCATCATTCCCATCGAATTCTTAGGATATCGTCATTTTACCGTGTTGCGGGGGTTTCATGGCAATCATATTTTTCTGGCTGATCCGTTTCGCGGAAATACCAGCTATACCATCGATAGTTTTGAAAACATGTGGTACCAGAATGTTCTTTTCATGATTGACAAAAAAAATGCCCGGACATTTGCCGGACTAGAACTGAGCAACGAAGATCTGCGTTATATTGATGAAGACACGACGCTGGACATTCTTACGGATTACGGACCGACATTTCCCCCGCGGGATGCCCGGAACTTCGATTTTACCCTGCCGAATGACTATGAAAAATATCACAGACCATAATTGATGCTCTCGTAAAAAGTGTCCAGATGGCTAAGATAAAAGTTCCATATACAAGGCGTAGTGATTTTTCAGACAAGAAATCATACATGTAGTATCTTGAGTGGCTGAAAAATTGCTACAACGCAGTAGATGGGACTTTTTACGACGCCATCATAATTAACTTATTATTTGTTACATTAGGAGTTCGCATTGAAAAAGCTATTATTGATTTTTCTTATCTTGAACGTTTCCGGGATGATCATTGCCTCTGTTGGCAGGACCCAGTCGATTCAGGAAATCATTGAGCAATCAAGCACCGGGGCAGAAAACGCGCCGGACGCCAGTACAGAAAAAAAATCCGTGAAAAATTCAGGTTCAGACCGTTTTTTTGCCGTTCAGTTCGGTACTTTTTTTGATGAATCCAGTGCCAACGACCAGATTATGAAACTCAAATCAGCCGGTCTTGTGCCTTATCTTTTCCAGTCTATAAATTCTAAGGGAAACACGATTTATGCCACCCGAATCGGTAAATTTGACAGCTTTTTTGAGGCATCACAGGAAATAAAACGACTGGAATCATCCATCAACTCGCCAATGCTGATTACCCATTTTGATTCACTCATGCCGGCGGCTTCCGAACCCACTCGTGATTATGCGCCCCCTGCTGCTGCCGCCGCTCCTCAAGAAACTGATTTCGAAAAGAAGATTCCAGATGATTCGGCAGTTGAATCTGCCTATTCAGGTGAGGCGCTGACCATTGAAGCGTTGCAAAACAAACTCCTATCCATGGAAAAGGATATTCAAAAACTCCGGGATGAAACCGATATTCGCAGTCAGCTTCAAATCACCGAAGAGGAACAAAAAGCTGAAGAGGAAGATATCCTGGAAGCTGCAGGTCGCGAATACACACTGACCGAGGAAGGCAATATTAAATTATCTTGCGGGGTCAGCTACGGCTACTCCGGGTATGATGCTATCCGGGAATCTACCCGTGTTGAAGATGTTGCGGATCATACCATCGCTACCTCACTCAGTGTTTCCTATGGTTTAAAAGACAACCTGACGGTCGGAACTTCCGTACCTTTTATTTACAAATACCATAAAGTCGGTACTGGCGAATCCCTGGAGGCAACGGATCTTGGTGATTTGTCCCTTTCCTGGCAATTTCAACCATTCAAAGCCACCACTGACCTTCCCACCATCATTCTTAACGGCAGTTTTGGGATCCCCGTAGGCCGCAGTCCTTATGATATTCAAGTGGGCGAGGAACTGTCGACGTCATCGGGTATTTATGACGCCAATTTTGGCGTTTCCGTCAGCCAGGTGACAGACCCGGTGGTTGTTTTCAGCAGTTTTTCCCTGTCCTATCCCTTTGCCGTAAAATCCATTGACCAGAAACGGGATGAAGGCACCCTGGATGCGGTAGATCCGGGAATGGGCGTCGGCGCCGCCGTTGGGCTTGGATATGCCCTGTCTTATAAGCTCAACCTGAACATGAGTTTTTCATATTCCTATTCATTCTCGACCACTTATAAGTATAAAAATGCGCCGGATGCCAAAAGCGGGACTTCAACCGGCGCTTCTATTAGAATCGGAACCGGGTATAAATTGAGCCGAAACCAGAATATAAATTTCAGCATCGGCATTCCGATTACGAGCTCCCGGAGTTTTTCTTTATCTTTAAGTACCCCCATAGATTTCGAATTATAATACAATAGCTCAGAGGTGTTTTTTCTTCAAGCTACCGAAAAGCACAATTTTACAGGAGACTTGATGTTTCGCAGACCGAAAATTGAAACAACTGCTTATCTGATATTCATTATTATGATGGTTATCGGTTTTCCCTCTTTATCTCATGCGACATTTAATGAACAACTTGCAATATGTGCAAAAAGCATAGCTCTTGCCAATGCGTGTACTGCTGACCCACCTGGAATCAGCTCTATCCATTTTAACCCGGCCGGACTGTCCCAACTTCCTGAAGGAAAAGTATTTGAACAGGGTTTTCTCCTTCCTGTGCTTCGAAATACATGGAAATATAAGGCAGACCCCGATTACCCGGGTGTTTTTGGTCAATGGGGCCCCCAGGAGGGACAGATACATGATCCGGTTGCCGGTAAACAAGACACCAACAGCAGCGGTGTCTTATACGTGCCCATCTATGATGATTCCGTCAATTTTCTGGCCGGCCCATCAGCCGGACTCGCATCTAGAACACCGGGTTCCAAATGGACATTTGCCGTAGGCAATTATGCCCCCTATGCCGGCGGTATGAATTATAGGAGTGACAGCCCGGCCATTTATGGTGTCAGGACCCTTTATCTTCAGCACCTGATATATGCCATGCCGGCTGTTAGTTATCAAATGACCGATTCCCTGTCTGTCGGCATGAGCGTGGGGATGGGCCAAACGGCTATGGGAGTCCGAATGAATAATCGGTCTCCCAGTGAAATGGTGGCTTTAACCAGAGTCCTGGGTGATGCCACAAAAGATCTCGAAATTCCCATTCTCTCGGAATTAACAATGCCGCCACCCTGGTTTGGGGGAGGCGTCGGACCGTATGACCTGGCGGCTACTCTTGATTTTCAGGTACGGGATGATTTCTCCCCAAATTATAATGTCGGTTTGTTATGGAAACCCAAAAAATGGTTTTCTTTTGGATTGAATTACCAAAGCAAAATTGAAGCTGACTTAACAGGCGGATATAACTTTAGATATAGCGAATGTTATCAAAGCATGATGGACTGGCAGGGCAGTTCTCCGTTGCTTATCATGACCGGCGGTATGTTGCAGTTGCCCACCCATGGCGTTCCATACCAGAGTGGAACCATAACAGCCACCATGAAATTTCCTCAGCGGGTTCAAACCGGAATCATGGTCAAACC
>CAZQLG010000242.1:0-4999 GCA_964594105.1 uncultured Desulfococcus sp.
GCTATAAAATAACAAAGAAACGATAAAGGTATGCGTGCTATGAATTTTTCAAGATTCCTCAAGGCTTATGCCATCATTCTTATTTCATGTATTACCGGCTGCAAATATGCTCCCGCTGAATTTCCGGCAAGCGTCCCATCAGCGCTTCTATGTCAGGGTCCTTTTCCAGCCAATGCTTCAGCCCACCGATCAAATTGGCCGCATATGCGCTTTCACTGCCGTCGGCCAATTTATAATTCACCCACAGCCCGTCTTTATAAAAAGTGATCAGGCCAGCCTCTTCTAAAATTTTTAAATGCTTGCTCGCGGTTGACTGGGCGACACCCAGGGATGCATGGATTTCACAAACACACATCACCCGGTATTGAAGCATTTTCATAATTTTTACTCGGCTGGGGTCTGACAGTGCTTTCATCACTTTTATAAATGTTTTCATTTTGCCTCCCTTGATTTTATATCGTAATATAACGATATATAGGGTTTTGTCAATATTTTTTCTGATCAGGCTTAATTTTAAATTCGAACAATAATTCGCTAATTATTTTTTCAGCGAAACAAGCAGCAGGACGGCAACCATATCCAGGCCAATAAAGATCCAGTACGCAGTATCATAGGATCCGGTGATATCAAAACTCTGGCCGGCGATAAGATATCCGAACATCTGCAGAATCAGGAAAAATGAAATATACCGGAGCACGGAGGCAAAGTTTTTTCGGCCGAAAAGGGTGGCAACAATAATGGGGAAGGTCGACATAATGCCGCCCATAGAAAATCCAAAGACAGGGATAAAAATAATTAATGCGGCCATAGAGTTTTTAATCAGACCCAGTCCCAGTCCCAGAGCATTTGCAATGGCCATGGCAATGGCAACGCGTTTCGGATTGAATCGGTCGCACATTATTCCCCAGCTGTATTTTCCGGTAGCACCGACCAGTGCAGTGGCGGCCATCATTAACATGGCGGTAAGATGTGAAAACCCGGTATCTGCAAAACGGGGTTTGAGCTGTGACATGACACCAACCGTTCCGATCATTAACAGGCCGAAAGCCAGACCGAGCTTCCAGAAGATATCTGTTCGAACCAGTTTCGCCAGATTCCATTCAGTCTGCGTTGCCGCCGACGGGGGGACATGAATCTGGATTTGCCCGGCTGTATAGGTTTTCGTATATGTTTTGGGGTTTATCGCCAGACCATCCGGCACCAATCCCATATCTTCCGGCCAGTCCTTGACAATCATCCAGGCCAGCGGCCCGAATGATAACATAACCAAGCCGATGCAAAGGGCTGCATTTTCGATTCCGGTATATTGGATCAGCAGAAGGGCTGCGATGGGAAGAATCGCACCGGATAAGGACATGCCGGCGGTGGCAAATCCAATGGCTTTTCCTCGTTTATCCACAAACCAGTTGTTGACCGCGGCGCTTGCGACAATTCCGCCATAGGCCCCGTTTCCGATGAATAAAAGGGAATAAAACAGGTAAAATTCCCACAACGTCTGCACCCGGGCAATAAATATAAACGATATGCCCGCGATAATTGAACCGGCAAGCATTAAAATTCTCACCCCGGTTTTTATCAAAATAGTGCCATAGATGTACTGGCTGGAAAAACCAAATATCGTGCCAATGACCAGGGCAAGGTTCATGTCGGTCCGGGTCCATCCCCGGGCAGTGCACAACGGTTCTAAAAATGCGTTAAACGCATAAAATCCGGTTCCTACGGATAGAAAATAGGCCCAGAACGCGATTCCCGCGATATACCAGCCGTAATATATTTTTGTATTGGTTTGTTCCATGTTCTATTATTTTATTTAAATATAGAAAACTTGGTCCTCTGAATCAGGTCAGAGATATTTGGTCCTGTCCTGAACGATAATTTAGTTTATTTCTTAATCGTAATCTTAGTCTTAATCATAATCTTTTGTGCAAAAGTCTTTCAAAAAAAGACAGATTAAGATTACGATGATGATTAGGATTATGAAAATTGAGTATTGGTATCATCAATTCAGTGAACCATGCCCTATGTCTATGAACCTTCGATCCATCTGATTTCCGGGTTTTTCCTTGATACAGTGTTGGGATGCTTTATTGCCGGATGTCCCAATACAAGACTGGCGTACACTTTTCGTCCTTTAGGCAGGTTGATCAGACGGCACAGTTTTTTGTTAAACCGGGACAACAGAGTGACAAATCCGATGTAGCAGGAACCCAGGCCCATGCTGTGGGCGTAGTTTGTCATATTTGCCGCAGCTATATTACAGTTATCCGCTCCGAAAAAGGACATGGCCGGGCCATGAATCAAAATCAGTGCCGGCGCGCTATGAAGGATCAAGTCCCGCCCGGAATCCTTCAGTTCAATGTAATACGCCATGGGTTCAATATATTTTTCCAGCATTGCATCAATTGCAGCACTTAACTTGAGTCCTTTAAATACGTATTGCCCGCTTCGGGTGGTGGAATATTTATAAAAACTGACAGCTGTTGAAAAAACCATCTCAGAGATTTTATTTAATATGTTCGGATCTGTAATAACAATGTACGATACATGCTGTGAGTTGCTGGCCGTCGGTGAATACCGGGTAACATCAATGATATCTTTGAGTATTTCCGGGGCAACCGATTTGTCTTTGTAATGCCGGATGCTGCGGCGGGAAAGCGCAATTTCTTTATATACTGCCGGATCAATGAGTTTTTTATTAACCCGCCGCACCTGGGTGGTCTTCAAAAAGTCATTTTCAATGGCATTTTTCGGGCAGACCGCTACACAATGGCTGCATCGGTTGCATAATTCCGGGTCGGTCATGGTCGGGATGCCATCAATATTTTTCCAGACACCGGATGCACAGTCTAATACACAGCGCATGCAATTATTACATTTTTCCTCTATGCGTCGAATTTTTTCGTTCATTTCACATCCTGAGATTTACTTTTTTTATGCAATTTTTAAACATGCGCATCCCCCCTCCGAAACTGACGATTCTTAATATCTCTTCCGCATCTGTCACCATCACACCGGACAGGGAGGTTACCGGGGTATTGGTAAATACATCCGGAATAATCGGGGTAGAAGCCCCTAAGATGATAATCTCGCGGCAGTTTCTCGCTGCCTGAATGACACGCTCAAAGCTATGATTAATAATGGACGTGGCCGTTATTAAGGCCACCGTGCAATCCGGCAATCGTTTTTCTATTTCAGCAGAGGGGATTAAGTCGCCTTTGGGCTGATCAATTTGTTCAAAAATAAGCAATTTTTGGGTTTTTTTGCGAATGGCTGCGATCAGGGGGGCGAAATTGCCCACCATACCCACACAATCATTTGCACCTAGAAGATGGTTTTCTATAACATCGCCGGAAGTGAAATCGACTGAATTAAAATTTGCTAACGCATTGGCAGTGGCAAGCCCGACAGCGGTTTCGACGACATTATCAGATGTTAGAAACGCCAGCAGTGTATTTGCGGGTATGTCCTTTTGCGGTATAAAACCCGGAAACAGGGTGCAACCGAGGGGCATGTCACGATGCGGGGTGTATGCAAGCCCCACCTGTCCGTTATCCAGCATGACGGCGGTGTATCCCAGTCCGATCCGAATGTCTTTAACCCTGTGTTTTTCAGCGGATTCCGATAAATGATGCTTGATTCTATCTCTTATGTTCATAATGATTTGTCTTTTAATCAAAGGCGCGAGGTGTGGTTTTTGCTCAGGGTCGGTGATTTATTTTGAAACGGATACGATGGCATCTGTCGTCCCTTTGGTAAACATGATGGCATATAAAATAACAATAAAGCATCCGGTGGCGGAACATGCGAAAAATTTATAATAGGTACCCATGGGTGCGAGAAAAATAACCGTGATCCAGTGAAATCCAATCAGGGTATATGAGTGAAGTCGTAACGGGAAATCATCAAACCGGCAGATAATGGCCAGTCCGCAGAGGTTCCAGCCGTAGAGGGATGCAAAGGAATGCATGCGCATGAGCCATTTGTAATTTTCTGAGGCATAATCCGGAGACATTTCATAGACAATATACAAGATCCCGGTGAGTGTGGTATAAAGCAGAAATCCCATGCCGGAAATCAGAAACGCTTTTTGCTGCAGGCCTTTTCCCAGACTGACCAGAAGATACATAATCATCATTACGGTTGCAAGAAGAATGGATGTGACAAAAACCTGGGGTATCAGTTTTTCAAAAATAATAAACATAAAGAAAATGATCACCCCAAGGTTTACAAACCAGAAGCCGATGTTTTTCATCCAGAGGATGGGTTTTCCGTTATCTCCCATTATACTGAACAGCAATGACATGGTGATCAGGGAAAGAGGAAATGAAAATCCCAGGAAAAAGGTGTCTAACTGAAGTTTCGGAAAATTATTGAGTATAAAAAAATATTCATTGTTTAATATCACAAGGCTTGAGATCAGCAGACCCAATGAAAGGCAGAGAAGAGATGCCTGATGGAATTTAGCGGAAACCGGGACGTTGGATTTAAAAAAATCAAACGGAAAGAAAGAAAATTTTTTAATCCGGCTGCTTTCGACAATTGCCAGTAAAATCATGGCAATAATCAGGACCGGAATATAAATTTTAAAAAAAGCAAACAGTGCGTACATGATCGCCATAACGAGAAACACAATAATTTTAGGCGATACTTCCTGGCGGCCTTCGGTAAAGTAAAGGATAATCGATCCGCCGCTGCACAGGTTAAAAAGGAAAATATGCAGCCGGTCAAAATTGTATGGGAAGGTTTCCGGCAGAAACAAATTGAGATATCCGAAAAACAATGCCAATGACATCAGCATCAGAAGTAATAGTCGAAATCGAAGGCTCATGGTATTTTTTCTCTATCGCTATGGGTGGTGGTTGTTGTTGATTCGGTTTTCATTATATTGAAGAACAGCATTTATTTGTTTATATTTCAGGGATGGCCTCCTGTCAATAAGGTGATTTTTTCAGTTGGTATCAATGATTGACAAACTCGTAAAAAGCTTTTCATGGTGACG
>CAZQLG010000243.1:0-1707 GCA_964594105.1 uncultured Desulfococcus sp.
GATTTTTTTTATAAAAAAATTGTGACGATGAGTGCAAATTCTTTATCATCCCATAACCGTCCTTCAAAATAGAACTCAATACAAAATCCGTTTATACGGAATAGACACCCCTGAAAAAGCTCAGGACTTTGGAAAACGAGCAAAACAGTTTACGTCTGACCTTGTGTATGGGAAAGAGGTAAAAGTCATCCAGGAAGACATTGACCGATACGAACGTATCGTGGGTATGGTCTATGTTGATGATATCTGCGTAAACGAAGCAATCGTCAAAAATGGTTTTGCCTGGGTCTATCAAAAATACTGCAGCAAACTGATATGCCAAAAATGGCTTGAGCTGGAAAAAGAAGCAAGATCCAACCGGTCAGGGCTCTGGAGGAATGATAACCCGGTACCACCTTGGGATTTCCGGCGAGGAAAAACGAACGCATCTCAAACAGAATCAAAATCAAAGAATCTTGATGCCGATTTAATGTATCATGGTAACATAAAATCAAAAGTATTTCACAAACCTGGATGCAGCGCATATAATTGCAAAAACTGTACAGCCGTCTTTCACAGCAGGAATGAAGCAATTAAAGCCGAGTATAGACCTTGTGGCAATTGTAAACCTTAAGAAAAGAATCAATATTGAATGGATGAGAATCAATGGCAACACTTATAGACATAAAGTTCAGCAAGCTTGAAATGACACTAAGCGCTGTCAACGATGAAGAGGCAAGGCGACTGGCCGAAATATTCAAAGATGAATTCAGGCGTTTAATGGAGCGCACTGCAGCAACAGCAAGATATAATTATAATGTCAGGCTTGATGGTTCTGTCATTAATAAGTCATCAGGGAATTGGTAGTTTTGATTTTTGGAATAATGCCCTGCAAAGGGGAAACAGGACCAACGGGGCATAAAACAGAAACCTATGTTTTTATTCAATCCATCGATGATGAAAGAACTTAATAGGCGGCCTGAATGGAAAAAACGATTAATGAGTTAATTATAGACACCCTGCTAACTGGTCAAGCCTTAATGACCGATGAGGTCCATAGTAAGGTTTCAGAAACTGGCGAAGAAGTTGAACTCGCCAGTATCTCCAGCATTTTTTCAGTTCTCAGCAACAAAAATAAATGCAACTTAGGATATTTCTTATTAAAAGAAAAAAATGTCCGGGGCTATTATGCTTACAGTTTGGTAAAAGAAGCTTTAAATCTTTTGCCGGAACAACTTTATGGGCTAACTCGTAAAATTGGTAAAAAAAGTGTTTCGCTCGATGAAGCAGTTAAAAAAGTTCCAAGCCTGAAAAAGTATATCAATCCTTTCGAGGAAGGCCGGCGGAACAGTCGTCTTTCAAGCAAAGACGGTGGCAACAAGATGAAAGACATTATTGCGGAAGTATTTAAAGAGGTCATATTCCAGGGTTGCATCAATATGGATATCAATTGTTGCGTCTAGGTTGAGACAGACGACACCCTAAAGGGTTGATCTCATAAAACGCCATGTATGCGATTCGGTCTCTGCACCACCGGAAAAGAACTCGATGTCGCGCTAAATGAGCGACAGGGTGCTATAAAAACTGAAGACTGATTACAATCCAAAAATTTTTACCCATACAAATATAAATATGTCAGTAAAAATTCCATACAATCAACTGAGCCCAGAAGCCTTAGAAGGTCTTATTACACAATTCATATCCAGGGATGGTAACGACTCTGGAAAC
>CAZQLG010000243.1:1807-4996 GCA_964594105.1 uncultured Desulfococcus sp.
GGAAACCCAGTCTTGTAATATCGTTTCCAAAGATGGTCCCATGATAAAAGACCTTTCATTATGAATGATAAAAAATTCTTTCCTCTTTCAAAAATAACAGATCGAATCCAGGCAATACTTCAACCTTCGATTGGTAAACAGTTCTGGGTGAAAGCAGAAATATCCTCAGGCAGAGAAAGGGGCGGATCGTTTTACTGTGATCTGGTTGAAACCAATGAGAATGCAGCAGTTATTGCAAAAATCAGAGGCACGGTCTGGAGTAGGGACCTTGCCAGAATCAGAAAGCAATTCAAGGATAGTAATCTTGATTTAAAACTTGATGATGGAACAGTTGTCGGATTTCAATGCTCTCTTCAATACAGCCCGCAATATGGATTATCATTACAGGTTATAGATGCTGATCCCGCATTTGCTCTTGGTGAACTGGAATTAAAAAAGCAGCAGATTCTTGCCCAGCTGACCAAAGAAGGGCTATTGGAACCGAATAAAAAGTTCTATGTCCCAGTGCTTCCTCAAAGGATTGGTGTCATTACAAGCATGGGGAGTGCGGCATATAGTGATTTCCTAAAAACACTTAATTCATCACAATTTGGCTTCAAGGTTTATATGGCTGATGCCATGATGCAGGGCAATCAGACTGAGCGTTCAGTTCTTCATGCTCTGGATATACTCGAAAAATTAAAATTGGAACTCGTCATACTTATAAGGGGAGGCCTAAGCAAGCAGCCAGTCAGCCAATTTCTTCAGCCAACGGTCCTTATCATCGTCTTTAAATTCTATTGTCTCACCATGACCGCGTTTCAGCAGCGTTTTATGCGTCTTTTCTTCGGGGAGTTCGGTCAGCATATCCAGGGCTTTAAATATTACGGCTTTCACCTCGGTGGTGCCGGTCTTTTTTCTCCATGAGTTTACGGCTTCTATGAAATCCGGGTCAGGGGTATTCTGGGTTTCCTGCTCATTGGTACCACCCAGATTATTAATGGCATTAATAACCATCTTTCTGCGGTCTGCATAATTTAATGCTTTTAGTGTTTCAGGCAAAATCGGTGTGCCGATATAATAGTCCTGTTTCCCGTAACCCACGGGAAAATCCAGGGTGTTTTCAAGTTTTTCAACCGGGAGGCCGCCTTTGAATCTGACAGGAACAATGGGAAGATCAGATTCAAGGGCCATATCAATAAAAACAGAGCTTAATCTTTTAACGGGATTTTTGCAGGTCAGGCCTAGTCGGCCTTCGGTGTGCAGAAAAACAGATATGCCTTGTTTTTTGATTTGTTCTTTAAACCCGTTAATGATAGTAAACAGGGATTTTCTGTCGTTTTGATCAAAGTAGACAATATTTTTTGGATAATTAATCCCAGGGTGGGAGTAAACAATGTCGTTTAGTGATCCGATCCAGCCGGTTTTGTGATCTGCATTCGCGATGGTGACTATACGGCGTTGGGTTAATACCTGTGTCAGCAACGGAAAGAGCATGGATTCTACCTGTACCTGGTGGTTGCCAAGGTAAAGAAGGCTGCGATGGCTTACCTTTTCAAAGGCTATCGGGTCTTCGATGATGACATATCTTACAAAGCGTTCCCAAAGAGAGCGGGTGATGTTTTCGAATAACCAGGGCCCGATATTAAATAAATTTCGTCCATATTCAAAAATTTTGTCAAAATCAAGCTCAGGTTCACCCACCTTAATTAAGGGTTCACTGCCCTGTTGTTCTTGAATATTAATTGGAAAAGAAGAAAGGGGCATTAAATCACATAAAGTGGTTTTTTTGTCTTTGGAAATGTGAATTAATGCGGGATCAACGCAGGTGAGATGGGTCGCATTCTCAATTTCTTTTGCAACGTTCTTTGCTAATGGATCTTCCGCTATAGTGTCTTCGGATTTTATATATTTTTTAAGGTCTATTTTCTTCAAATCCTGGGGGACTTCCAGGTCGCCATCATCTTCTGTGTCAGTATTATCTTCTAATCTCGCATATGCGTCAGGGCTTGCCTCCACGATGTACATGCATAGATCTTTGACATGGAAAATTTTTAAGTTATCCGCCCACAACCATGCTTCGGCCACAGCAAAAGAACCCTTTTCATCGCGGCCCTCGTCTGTGATCTCCATTTCTATGGAGATCCTTTTAGCGGAAGGGGTTACCTGGCCTCTGTATTTCCAGGTGACCGGACGGTCCAGGCCGATGGGCTGGAACCAGGGATTTGAAATCCCTTTGTGCATGTCTTTGTGGATCATGTAAAATTGAAGTGTTTGAACCATGGCCTCAACACCAAGAGAGCCGGGTTGAACCGGATCATGAAAGAAATGGGCCTTGAAAAACCATTCACTGATATCAACGGTTTTTTCAGCTCTGATCCGGCCGAGCCCTTTTTTGCCACCTTCAGGCCAGAATCCGGTTACACGGTCTATCATAAGCAGCATAGGCTTTGGAAGCCGGGGCTCTTTGCTGCAATATTTTTCCGGTCTGTCAGTCAATTCAACTATAAAATCGCAGGATTCATCCAGCCATTGGCGTTCTTCATCGGTTGCCGGAAGCCCTTTCTGGTTGTCTAAGGCTTCTTTGTGGAAAAAACCGAATCCTGTCTCCATTTTATAGACACATTTGTCTTTAATAAAACACTCCACATCAAAATTGACGAGAATAATACCTGAAAAATTGATAACCTTGGTGAGCGTGGTGCGGGTGCGAATGGTTCCGGCATGGGGTAATATTTCATCTGTTATGGTGCCGGTGCCATCCATGTTTCGAAAATAGAGCGGTTTGTCTGAGGTGGCTGGCCCGCCTTCAAACACGGCCAGCCATCCGCACGGCTGCAATGCCACTTCCATTAATACACAGAACGGCATGGTGCGATTTCCGTTTTTATCAAAATACCATTCGTTTTCAGGAATATCATAATCGACTTCTATAGTCTCATTGGCTTTCATGCCGCCCATGGTGGCATTGATAGACGACACCCGTGACATGAAATGATAGGGCGGGCCAGGCAAACGGGCGATATGCCGGGGTCCGTCAAACGGTTTGCCAAGGTCCCCGAATGCCTCGGATGGTTTGCCGAACGCACAGGCCAGCATGGATTTATATCCGAATTCCATATCGCCGATTCTGGCAACAGGATGTTCTTCAACATGGTTTTCAAGTAGGTGTGGCCAGCAATCTAAGGGATAATCCGGCACCATCCGCAA
>CAZQLG010000244.1:0-4951 GCA_964594105.1 uncultured Desulfococcus sp.
GCCGCATAGGATCATCATCAGGCGATCCAGGCCGAAAGCCAGTCCGCCATGGGGCGGTGCACCGGAATCTAAAGCTGAAATCAGGAATCCGAATTTTCCCTCATATTCCTCTTTTTCCATACCCAGCGCTTTGAGCACCTTGATCTGCATGTCCTTTTGATGGATACGAATACTGCCGCCGCCGATTTCAGAACCATTCAAGACCATGTCGTAGGCCCTTGAATTCATTGCCAGCGGATCGGTTTCCAAAAGATCGTAATCTGATTCTAAAGGCGAAGTAAACGGATGATGCAATGCCTGATACCGTTTTTCTGTTTCATCATATTCAAACATGGGAAAATGGGTGACCCAGACAAAATTAAATTCATTCGGGTCCATCAGGCCCAGTTTTGCGCCCAGATGATTTCTGAGATTACCCAGCGCATCATTAGTAATTTTCGGCTGATCCGCCACAAAAAAGATCAGATCCCCCGGTTCCATGTTTAAACGGTCCGCCATCTGCTGTTTTTCTTCATCAGAAAAGAACTTGGCAATCGGTGACTGCCATCCATCTTCCCGCACCTTGATCCAGGCCAGCCCCTTGGCTCGATACACGCCGACAAACTCGGTTAAATCATCAATTTCTTTTCGGCTGAAATTGTCACATCCTTTGGCATTCAGCGCTTTAACCATGCCGCCTTTTTTCACCACATTGGCAAATAACTTAAATCCGGATGTGCCGACAATGTCTGAAATATCCTTTAATTCCAAATCAAACCGGAGATCCGGCCGATCCAGACCAAACCGGTCCATGGATTCAGCATAGGTCATCCGCTTAAACGGCGTATCAAGGGTGATATCTAAAACTTCCTTAAAAACCGCCGACACGAGTCCCTCAGCAATGGCCATGACATCTTCTTCGCCCACAAAAGACATTTCCATATCCACCTGGGTAAATTCCGGCTGACGGTCCGCCCGAAGGTCTTCATCCCGAAAACACCGGACAATCTGATAGTAGCGATCAAACCCGGAAATCATCAGCAACTGTTTAAACAGCTGGGGCGACTGCGGAAGGGCATAGAACATCCCTGCATTGACCCGGCTGGGCACCAGGTAATCCCGCGCACCTTCCGGCGTACTTTTGGTTAACACCGGCGTTTCAATATCTAAAAACCCGTTGCTGTTCATAAAATTTCGAATCGCGGTACTCGCCTTATGGCGGGTGATGATATTCTTCTGAATTTTGGGCCGACGCAAATCAATATGACGGTGCTGCAGCCGGATATTTTCAGACACATCAATATCATCTTCGATCATAAACGGTGGTGTCTGGGCTTTATTTAAAATTCTGAGTTCATCCGCCATGATTTCGATTTCACCGGTAACCAGATCCGGATTGGTCATGCCTTCGGGCCGGTGTTCCACCTGGCCTTTGACGGCTAATACAAACTCGCTCCTGATCTCATGGGCTTTTTCATGAACGTCACTGTTGTGTTCCGGGTTAAACACAACCTGCGTCAGACCGTTACGGTCCCTTAAATCAATAAAAATAACACCGCCATGATCCCTGCGGCGCTGTACCCAGCCCATCAACACGACCTCTTTTCCGATATTTGCTGAACCCAACTCTTTGCAATGATGCGTTCGCCGCATATCTCCCAATGGTTCTGTCACTGAACTATCTCCTTAATCTGTCAGATATTTTTTAATATGATTGACCATCCCGTCAATGGGAATGGTTACCTGTTCTTTGGATTCCATATTTCTTAAAATAACCGCACCCGCTTCAATTTCCTGGGACCCCACGATCATGACATTGGCAGCATTGATCCGGTTCGCCCGTTTCATCAGGGCCTTTAAACTTTTACCGGAAAAATCAATTTCCGTCCGAATACCGTCTTTGCTCATGGCACAAGACCACTCAAATGTTTTTTCCCGGGTTTCCTCGCCTAAGGCGGCAATAAAAACATCCGGGGCCAGTTCTTTTTCGGGCTGCCCCTGCATCACCAGGGCTGCCAGCCGATCCAGGCCAATGGCAAAACCAATGGCCGGCTGCTCCGGGCCATCGAGCATTTTAACCAGCCTGTCATATCTGCCGCCGCCGGCAATGGCATTCTGGGCGCCCAGAGCATCCGTTTGAATTTCAAACGCTGTCCGGGTATAATAGTCAAGCCCCCTGACCAGGCGGGGGTTCAGTTCAAACGGAATCTGCTGCGATGCTAAGGCGGACTGAACCGCATTAAAATGTTGGGCACACGCATCACAAAGATAATCCTTCATTGAAGGGGCATCTTCAATCGCTTCCTGACAGGATGGGACCTTGCAGTCCAGCACCCGTAACGGATTTTTGTCCTGCCGCCGGACACAGTCCTTGCAAAGGCTTTCTGTTTTTGATGCCAAAAACGATGACAGTGCTTCTTTAAATGTCGGTCGGCATGCCGGGCATCCCAGGGAATTGAGCTGAACGGACAACCCGGTAATTTCCAGCCGCTCAAAAAACGTCCAGAGCATAAAAATCAGCTGGGCGTCAATATATGGCGAAGCAATCCCGAAAACCTCGGCATTAATCTGGTAAAACTGGCGGTATCTTCCTTTTTGCGGGCGTTCCCGCCGGAACATGGGGCCGATGGTATATAATTTCTGAATCGGCTCTTTGGCATAAAGTTTCTGCTGAATGTATGACCGCACCACAGACGCCGTGGCTTCCGGCCGCAGGGTAATCAGTTCTTCTTTGCTGCCCGCAAATGTATACATTTCTTTTTCAACAATATCGGTATGTTCGCCTATGCTTCGTTGAAACAGTTCCGCTTTTTCAACAATGGGCAGCCGGATCTCCTTAAACCCGAAAGACTGAAAAAGCGCAATGGCCGTATCTTCAATATGCCGCCAGGTCTGGGTTTCATCCGGCAGAATATCTTTAAATCCCCTGATTAATTGTATCATGTTTAATCGCTCTTTTCTCAGGCAATGCAATGTAATTTTTTTTACGTTTGCAATGCCTGTTAATTTTTTCTATACTATAACAAGTTCAACAAGATAGATTGTATGGTCAAATGAAAAGTACAATCTGTAATTCATATGTAAAACGGTTTACTTAGTCAATATTAATGTTCTTTTTGGCAGCATTGATAAAATCGTAAATAAAAATTGTTATTACAAATTGTTAGAGCTAAACAAGCTGATCTTTTCAAACTGTGTTTGCCCGGGTTGGCAATTTACGACTTCAGGTAAAAAACTTTTCATGGTGACGCATCATCACTGTTTTAGAAAATAACGTATCAATCATTTTAAAAATTTTAGAAATAAGTTGGTTGGAAGGAAATACCACATGCCGTCTAATATTACAATTAACACGATTTACAGCATGAAACAAAAAGGGGAAAAAATCACCGCCATCACCGCCTATGATGCCCCCTTTGCTACAATATCCGATGAAGCGGGTATCCACATCATTCTGGTGGGAGATTCCGTCGGCATGGTTGTTGCCGGGGAAGACAATACGCTGGGAGTTACCATGGACCAGATGGTATACCATACTAAAATCGTCGCCAAAGCAGTCAATAACGCCATGGTTATTGCGGATATGCCATTTATGTCATACCAGACATCTGTTGAGCAGGCCATTGCCAATGCCGGACGATTTTTAAAAGAATCCAACGCGGCGGCTGTCAAACTCGAAGGCGGCGCGTCTGTGAGCAAAACGATTAAAGCCATTACCAACTGCGGCATACCGGTTCAGGCCCATATCGGCCTGCTCCCCCAGTCGGTTCATCAAATGGGCGGTTACCGGGTCCAGCGGGATGAAGCACAATTATTGTCAGATGCACGAACCGTAGAAGCTGCCGGCGCTTTTTCCGTGGTCCTTGAGGGCATCCCGGCGGACATCGCCGCTGAAATCACCCGGACCATTTCTATCCCGACAATCGGCATTGGGGCCGGTCCGGATTGTGACGGCCAGATTCTCGTGATTCATGACCTGCTCGGCATCACGGACAGGCGGCTGCCGAAATTTGTTAAACAGTACGCGTCTTTACGGCAACAGGCAGCGGATGGAATAAAAGCTTACATTTCAGATGTACAGAATAAAACATTTCCGGCAAAAGAACACTCCTACTAACACAAAAAGGATCAATGGCCTTACCGTAAATGAGAAGATCTGTCCCGTCTTTTAAATGGGTGACATACCGCTGATTTTCGAAAAATTCGTACAATATCCATTAACCATGATATGACTTTATTTAATGCGAACTCATATTGATCTAAATACATTCCAACTTAAAACCTATTCCATCGAACTGCCATTTACCCGGCTCAAACTCGGCGTTGACAACGTTTGTTTGGATGTTTACATCAGTTCCGAATTCCGTAAAGTTACTGAGCGATTTATTTTTGAACTCATTATTAAATACGCAGAAGCGTCAGTACCTTTTATAATTAATCCGGAGATTAACTGGTTTAAGGAGACTTCCGAATTTCAGAGACTTTGCACCGAGGTTTTGACAGACGGTGTTAACAAGGCAAAGCTTGAAAGTGAAATCCAAATCGACTTTCTGTGTCAGACCGCTATGGTCAAAATGCTGACCGAGGAAATCCATCATCAATATGATGAAGCCATTCAACACTGTAAAAACGTGATCCGTAAACAGGAATTTTCCCATCAAATGGAAGCGACCCTAAAACTCAGAGAAGAAGTCGCATCCATTGTACAGCGCAAGAATCAAATTATCAAAAATGTCGGCGCCGAGCTCTTCGAATACTTCATTGAAGTTCAAAATGATGTCAACAAGCTCCGGACATCCAATTTTGGAGATGATGCAAGGCTTCCGGAAGAACTTTTTTCTAACCCGATTCTTCAGATGGCCACCCATTCAGACGACTTTTTTATGATTGAAAATTATGTATTAATGGGGCATCGATTGGAAGATCCGGTCAACTATAATACATTAATCAATCTATTGACTGCATTTTTAAA